>NZ_JANODC010000207.1:0-14212 GCF_031412495.1 Rhizobacter sp.
CTGCGCGACATCATCGCCATCCTCGGCATGGACGAGCTGGCGCCGGAAGACAAGCTCGCCGTCGCCCGCGCCCGCAAGATCCAGCGCTTCCTGAGCCAGCCGTTCTTCGTCGCCCAGGTGTTCACGGGCACCGAAGGGAAATACGTGCCGCTCAAGGAAACGATCCGCGGCTTCAAGATGATCGTCAGCGGCGAGTGCGACTCGCTGCCCGAGCAGGCCTTCTACATGGTCGGCACGATCGACGAGGCGTTCGAGAAGGCCAAGAAGGTCCAGTAGGCCGGAGCACAGGAACCGCCATGGCCACCCTCCAAGTCGACGTCGTCTCCGCCGAGGAATCGATCTTCTCCGGCGAGGCGACCTTCGTCGCGCTGCCCGGCGAGATGGGCGAGCTCGGCATCTACCCGCGCCACACGCCGCTGATCACGCGCATCAAGCCGGGCGCGGTGCGGATCACCCGCGCCGACAACCAGGAAGAAGAGTTCGTGTTCGTCGCCGGCGGCATCCTCGAGATCCAGCCGGGCTCGGTCACCGTCCTGGCCGACACCGCGATTCGCGGCAAGGACCTCGACGAGGCCAAGGCCAACGACGCCAAGCAGGAGGCCGAGGAGGCGATGAAGAACGCCAAGAGCGACATCGACTTCGCCAAGGCGCAGAGCGAGTTCGCGGCCATGGCGGCGCAGATCGCGGCGCTGCGGAAGTACCGCAAGAAGTGATGTGCTGACGCGCTTCGGCTCGAAGCCAAACCCGCCCGGCGCCTGCCCGGCGGGTTTCGTTTTTGGCGCGCCGCGTTCCCGAACCGGCGTCGCCGCTCGAGCACCGCGATGACGCTCGACATCTTCTTCGACCGCTACCTGCTGACGGTGCACGGCATCGTGGTGGCGCTCGGCCTGATCGTGTACGTCGGCGTCGCGCGCGCCCTGCCGCAGCGGCGCGACCCGCCGGCGGCGATCGCCTGGGTCGTCGCCCTGGCGCTGCTGCCCTACGTGGCGCTGCCGCTCTACCTCATGTTCGGCAGCCGCAAGCTGCGCATGCGCGATGCGCCGGTACTGGCGCGGCCGCCGGTGCAGGGCGACGCCGACGATCCCGAGAGCTCGCTCTGGTCGCGCCGCCTCGGCCAGGCCATGGGGCTGGCCCCGGCCGCGCCCTACGCCGAACTGCGCATCCATGCCGACGGCGCCGAGGCGAAGGCGGCGGCGCTGGAGCTGATCCGCGGCGCGCGGGTCAGCCTCGACGTCTGCAGCTTCATCCTCGCCCGCGACCCGCTCGGCGAGGAGATCGCGGCGGCGCTGCGCGAGCGGGCCGAGTCCGGCATCCAGGTCCGCCTCCTCATCGACGGCATCGGCGCCTGGCTCGGCGGCCGCATCGACTTCGAGCCGCTGCGCCGCTCGGGCGTTGCCGTCGTGATGTTCGTGCCGCCGTTCCGCTCCATCCTGCGCGGCCGCGCCAACCTGCGCAATCACCGCAAGATGGTCATCGCCGATCGCGAGCGCCTGTGGTGCGGCGGACGCAACTTCGCGGCCGAGTACTTCGAAGCCGACGCGGCGCTGCGCGGCACCGGCTCGATCCGCAGCCGCACCTGGCACGACCTGACCTTCGACCTGCGCGGCCCCATCGCGGCGCAGGCGCGCGACCATTTCGACCAGGACTGGGCCTACGCGACGCGGGTGCCGCTGCCGCCGCGCGCCGACCGCGGCATCGCTCCGGACCTCGGCACCGACCGCGCCCGCGCGCCGGGCGACGGGCCGCTGGCGCAGCTGGTGCCGAGCGGGCCGGAGCAGGTCGACGACACGGTCCAGGTCCTGCTCGTGTCGGGCTGTTTCATGGCCCGCCGCGGCATCCTCATCGTCACGCCTTACTTCATTCCCGACGCGACCCTGCTGATGGCGCTGACCATCGCGGCGCGCCGCGGCGTCGCCGTCGACATCGTCATGCCGAGCCGCTCGAACCACGTCCTCGCCGACATCGCCCGCTACCGGCCGCTGCGCGACCTCGCCGCGGCCGGGGCGCGGATCTGGTTCGCGCCGCACATGCTGCACGCCAAGGCCGTCGTCATCGACGACGAGGTGGCGCTCGCCGGCTCGGCGAACCTCGACGCGCGCAGCCTCTTCCTCAACTACGAGCTGATGGTCGCCTTCTACGAGCCGGTCGACGTGCGCCGCTTCGCGCACTGGATCGCGGCCGAGAAGGCTGCCGCGACACCCGTGCATCTGCGCCAGCCGGGTCTCGTCCGCGACCTGGCCGAGGGCCTGGTCCTCTGGCTCGCGTTCCAGCTGTAGCCGGCGCGGCGTGGATCAGTCGCAGCAGGCGCGGCCCGAGGCCTGGATCGGCGGGCACTTCACCGAGCCGAACGAGCAGAACACGCAGCAGTCGCCCGGCAAGGGGCGCAGGAGCGTCCCGCAGTTCGGGCACTCGTAGAAGAACTGGCAGAAGTCGGTGGGCATCGCCTCGGGCCGCGCGCCTCCGCAGCGGGGGCAGGTCAGGACCGATTCGAGAACGATCTGCGCCATCGCTCAGCCGGCCAGCGCCGGGATGACGAAAAAGTAGGCGTTGAGCAAGTAAAGCCCCATGGCGATGAGAGTGACGCCGCCGGCGACGTCGAACGCATGCTGGTAGCGCGAAAGCGAGCGAACCTTGTCGAGCCAGCCCATCGCCCCGGCGCCGATCGCGATCGGCACGGCCCGGCCGAGCGCGAAGGCGAGCAGCAGCAACGCGCCCCAGGCCGGCGAGCCGATGCCCGCCGTCACGCCGAGCAGCACGAGCAGCGCGGGCGTGCAGACCGGGCAAACGGCGATGGCGAACGGCACCCCCAGTGCGAGCGCGCCCCATGCGCCGCCGACCCGTCTGGCGCGGAAGGACAGTCCCTTGAACGGCACCGCCACCCAGCCCGGCCACATCAGGCCCATCAGGATCAGCCACGGCCCGAGCACGAGCCCCCAGTACCGGCCGAGGAGCTTCTGCGCCCCTTCGCCGCCGAAGCCGGCAACGGCGCCGAGCAGGACATGGGTCAGCACCATCCCGGCGATGAACATGGCGCCGAAGACCCAGGCCTGGCGCGGGGCGCGGGCCTTGGTGACGTAGGCCAGCGAGACCGGGATCGCGGCCAGCGCCACGGGGTTGAAGCTGAAGAAGAAGCCGGCCAGGAAACTAACCAAGAGAGCGGCGGCGCCGACATGCCCGACCGCCTGCTGGAGCCCGTCGATGTCCATCTCAGCGAGCCGCGAGGAGGCGGCTCCGCATGGCCGCGCGCAGCGCCTCGGGCGTGAGCAAGCAGCCGCCCGCATGCAGCACGTCGACCTTCATGGGTCGATCCGTTCGCCGGCCAGGGTGGCGAGGATCGAGCAATCGGCTGTCGGCCGGGTGTCGTTGCTGCAATCGGCGATCAGCTGGTCGAGCGCCTTCGAGACCGACTGCATCGTCCTGATCCGCGCTTCGAGTTCCAGCTTCTTCTCGATGACCTTGCCGCGCACATCGCTGCAGCAAGACGAGGGCGCATCGCGCAGCTGCAGCAGACCGTGGATCTCCGCCAGGGTGAAGCCACAGTGCTGCGCCTGCTTGATGAAGCGCAGGCGCTCCACAGCTCCCGGGTCGTACATGCGGTAGCCGCTCTCCGTCTTGGGCGGGACCTGCATCAGGCCTTCCTTCTCGTAGAAGCGGACGGCGTTGGCCGAAACATCGGCCATCGCCGCGATCCTGCCGATCCTCACGCGCTCCGTGCTTTTCGGGGTGGACGTCATCGGCGCAGCATAGACCTTGACCTTCGGGCGAAGGTCAAGGCCGCCGCGCGCAGGGCAAACTCGGCCATCCGATGCTTTCCAGGTCCGCCATGCCCCTCGTCGCCCCGCTCGCTACCGACCACGACCCGGAGATCGCCCGCCTGGCGGCCTTCTTCGAGACCACGCTCGGCTTCGCGCCGAACAGCGTCCTGACGATGATGCGACGGCCGGCGCTCGCCCGCGCCTTCACCGAGCTCAACCGCGCCGTCATGGCCAACGAGGGCCGCGTGACGAGCGAGCTCAAGCGCCTGATCGGCCACGTCGCCAGCACGGCCGCGGGCTGCCGCTACTGCGAGGCGCACACGATCCGGGCGGCGCAGCGCTTCGGCGCCGCGGAAGGCGCCGACGCGCGGCGGCTCGAGCAGGTCTGGAGCTACGCCTCGAGCGAACTGTTCACGGCGACGGAGCGAGCCGCGCTCGAGTTCGCCCGGGCCGCGGCCAGCGTGCCGAACGACGTTACCGCGGCGATCGGCAACGAGTTGCGCGCGCACTGGGACGATGGCGAGATCGTCGAGATCACCGGCGTCGTCGCCCTGTTCGGTTTCCTGAACCGCTGGAACGACTCGATGTCGACCGAGCTCGAGACCGCGGCCCGGGCCGACGGCGAGCGCTGGCTCGGCAGCCGAGGCTGGGCGCCGGGCAAGCACGGCGGCTGAGTCCGGGGCGGATCGTCCGGAGCCGACGGCCGGCCCCGGCGCCGACGAGCCCGGCAGCGTCAGCCCAGCGCGCGCAGCGCCGCCTGCACGATCGCGGCGGCGTCGACCTCGAAGTGCCGGCGCAGCTCGGCGCGCGTGTCGCTGCGGCCGAAGCCGTCGGTGCCGAGCGTGACGCAGCGGCGGCTCGCCGGCAGGAAGGCGCGGATCTGCTCCGGCACGGCCCGGACGTAGTCGGTGGCGATGACGATCGGGCCGCGCGTCGGCGTCAGCTGCTCGCCGACCCAGCTGCGCACGACCTCGGTGCCGCCGTGCCGCCAGGCGGTCTCCGCCGCGACGCCGGCCCGGGCGAGCTCGCTGAAGCTGGTCACGCTCCACAGGTCGGCGGCGACGCCGTGTTCCGCGCCCAGCACGTCGGCGGCCTTGATCGCCTCGCCCAGCATCGCCCCGGACGCGAGCAGCTGGACCCGCCGCAGGCTGTCGCCCGGAGCCTGGCGGAAGCGGTACATGCCGCGCAGCACGCCGGCGTGCGAGGAGGCCGGCAGCGACGGCTGGGCGACGTTCTCGTTCATCGCCGTCACGTAGTAGAAGACGTCGCGCTGCTGCTCGAGCATCTCGCGCATGCCGTGGTCGACGATGACGGCCAGCTCGCCCGCGGTGGCGGGGTCGTACGCCTTGCAGTTCGGCACCGTTGCCGCCACCAGGTGGCTGCTGCCGTCCTGGTGCTGGAGGCCTTCGCCGCCGAGCGTGGTGCGGCCGGCGGTCGCGCCGATCAGGAAGCCGCGCGCACGCTGGTCGGCGGCGGCCCAGATCAGGTCGCCGACTCGCTGGAACCCGAACATCGAGTAGTAGATGTAGAACGGCAGCATCGCCAGGCCGTGCGTCGAGTACGACGTGGCGGCGGCGGTCCACGACGACAGCGCGCCGGCTTCGGTGATGCCTTCCTCGAGGATCTGCCCGCTCTTGGCTTCGCGGTACGACAGGATCGAGCCCGAGTCCTCGGGCTGGTATAGCTGCCCGAAGGGTGCGTAGATGCCGACCTGGCGGAACAGGCCCGCCATGCCGAAGGTGCGCGCCTCGTCGGCGACGATGGGCACGATGCGCGGGCCGAGCGCCGCATCGCGCAGCAGGTTGCCGAGCAGGCGCACGAAGGCCATGGTCGTGCTCATCTCCTTGCCCGCGGCGTCGAGGGCGAACGCCGCCGTGGCCTCGAGCGGCGGCACGGCGAGCGGCGGGCAGTCGCTGCGCCGGGCCGGAACGAGCCCGCCGAGGGCGCGCCGGCGGCTGTGCAGGTACTTCAGCTCGGCGCTGTCGTCGGCCGGCTTGCAGAAGGCGAGCGCCTCGCAGTCGGCGTCGCTCATCGGCAGCGCGAAGCGGTCGCGGAAGGCGAGCAGGCCGGCGCCGTCGAGCTTCTTCGCCTGGTGCGTCGTCATCCTTCCCTGCGCCGCCTCGCCCATGGCGTAGCCCTTCATGGTCTTGGCTAGCACCACCGTCGGCTGGCCGCGGTGCGCGGCGGCGGCGGCGAAGGCGGCGTGGATCTTGACCGCGTCGTGGCCGCCGCGGCGCAGCCGGTCGATGTCCTCGTCGCGCAGGTCGGCGACGAGCGCGCGCAGCTCCGGGTTCTGGCCGAAGAAGACCTCGCGGTTGAAGGCGCCGTCCTTGGCCGAGAGGGTCTGGAACTGGCCGTCGACCGTCTGCGCGAAGGCGCGCATCAGCGCGTGGTCGTGGTCGCGGGCGAAGAGCACGTCCCAGTCCGAGCTCCACAGGCACTTGATGACGTGCCAGCCGGCGCCCGCGAACACCGACTCGAGCTCATCGACGATGCGGCCGTTCCCCCGCACCGGACCGTCGAGGCGCTGCAGGTTGCAGTTGATGACGAAGGTGCAGTTGTCGAGCTGCTCGCGCGCCGCCAGCGACAGCGCCGCGATCGACTCCGGCTCGTCCATCTCGCCGTCGCCGAAGAAGCCCCAGACACGGCGCTGCTGCGCGCCGTCGCCGCTGCCGCTCAGGAGGCCGCGGTGCTGCAGGTAGCGCATGAAGCGCGCCTGGTAGATGGCGTTGATCGGGCCGATGCCCATCGAGCCGGTCGGGAACTGCCAGAAGTCCGGCATCAGCTGCGGATGCGGGTAGGAAGTGAGCCCGCGCGCCCCGTGCCGCGGTGCGGCCAGCTCCTGCCGGTAGTGGGCCAGATCGTGCGCCGAGAGGCGGCCCTCGAGGAAGGCGCGCGCATAAACGCCCGGCGCCGAGTGCGGCTGGAAGAAGACCAGGTCGCCGAGCTGCGCGCCGGCGTCGTCGCGGGCCCGGAAGAAATGGTTGAAGCCGACTTCGAACAGGTCGGCCGCCGACGCGTAGCTGGCGATGTGGCCACCGAGCTCGGCCGAGCCGCCGCTCTCGGCCCGGTTGGCGCGCATCACCATCGCCAGCGCGTTCCAGCGCATGAGGGCGGCAAGCCGTTGCTCCATGGCCAGGTCGCCCGGAAACGGCGGCTGCGCCTCGAGCGGGATGGTGTTGACGTAGGGGGTGATCAGCGACGGCTGCCAGTGCACGCCGCGGCGGCGCGCGTGGGCCAGCAGGGCGTCGAGAAGGAAGCGGGCGCGCGCCGGCCCGTGCGCCCGGGTCAGCGCATCGAGCGCCTCGCACCACTCGACGGTCTCGGCGGGGTCCGGGTCGGCATCGATCTGGCCCAGCAGCCCTGCGATGTTCATGTGCATGAGGCAAGCCTACGCCGAACCCGCTCGACCCGCGACGGGCCGGGGCCGCGGGCAACGCGATGCGGCCTGGCTACCATCGGCGGATGGCCCGCTTCCGCATGTCCTCGTTCTTTCGCCCGGGTCGAAAGGAGGGCGGCAAGTCCACCATCGATCTCGATGCCATCGATCGGTACTGGCGCGAGGCGAACGGCGGCGACCCGTACCTGTCGCTCTACCAGCGTGTCCGCGCCCGCTCGGGCTCGAACGACAACCTGCTGAAGCAGAACCGGTTCTTCACCCTGTGGCAGATGGTCAACCGGCTGCTGGCGGAGAAGGTGCCGGGCGACGTCGCCGAGTGCGGCTGCTGGAAGGGACATTCGACGTCGCTCATCGCCGAGACGCTCCAGGCGGGTGGCTGGGCAGGGCACTTCTGGGTCTTCGACAGCTTCGAGGGCGGACTCTCCGACAAGGTCGGCGCCGACCGCATCGGCCGCGGCGACACCAAGCCCGGGCGGACCCTCGAACAGAAGCTCTCGTTCGCATCGCGCTTCGAGGATGTCGCCGCGGTGCTGCAGCCCTACCCGTTCGTGTCGCTGCACAAGGGCTGGATCCCGGCCGTCTTCGATACCGTCCCCGAGGCGGCAGCGCGGCGCTTCGCGCTGGTCAATCTCGACGTCGACCTCTACGAGCCGACGCGCGACAGCCTGGCGTTCTTCGGCCCGCGCATGCAGCCGGGCGGCGTGATCGTCGTCGACGACTACGGCTCGGCCAACTTCCCCGGCTGCCGGGTCGCCGTCGACGAGTACATGGCCCGGCACAAGCCGCGCTTCTTCCTCGAGAGCCACCTGATCGGCGCCGTGCTGGTGGCCTGAGCGCCGTCAGGCAGCTGCCGCAGCGAAGTCGGTCAGGAGCTCGCCCGCGAGCGGCGTCGGCGCGATCAGGCCGTCGGCGTCGGCCACCTGGCGGCCATTGACCCAGACCCCCTGCACGCCGATCGCATCGGTCGTCAGGCGCGCTGCGCCCGCGGGCAGGTCGTGCACGCGCCGCTTCGGGCCGCGGCCGACGCGCGCCGGATCGAACAGCAGCAGGTCGGCGGCGAACCCGGGGCGGATCAGGCCGCGCCCGCGCAGGCCGAGCACCTGCGCCGGGTGCGAGGTGAGCCGGCGCACCGCCTCGCCGAGGCTCATCGCACCGAGGTCGCGGGCCCAGTGGCCGAGCAGGTGCAGGCCGAAGCCGGCATCGTTGAAGAAGGTCAGGTGCGCGCCGGCATCGCTCAGGCTGACGAGGCTGTGCGGGTGGTTGAGCATCCGGCCGACGGCCCCCTCGTCGCTGTTGAGCAGCATGGCGGTGAAGACCGTGCGCAGCTCCTCGGCAACGGCCAGGTCGAGCATGACGTCGAGCGGATCGCGGCCCTCCGCGGCGGCGATGTCGGCGATGCTGCGCTGCTCGTAGGCGGCGTGCTCGGCGCGTGCGACCTCGACCACCTGGACCTTGTCCCATTCGCTGTTGAACAGGCGGAAGGTCGTCGGCGTGGCGAGCTCGGCGCGCACGCCGGCACGAAAGGCGGGGTCGCGCAGCACCTCGATCAAGGCCGTGCCCGACCGGCCGAGCGCGCCCTTCCAGCTCGCCAGCCCCTCGACCGGGTACGGCGAGGCGAGCGTGAAGTCCATCGACAGCGGACAGCACGACACCTGGCCCAGCAGGCGATGACCGCGCGCGTTGGCCGCGGCGATGGCGTCGAGGTCCTTGAACACGGCGCCCGGGTTGACGCTGCTGTGCAGCAGCGCGGCGACCATCACCGGCCGGCCGCTTGCCGCCGCCAGCGACTCGAGGAAGCGCATCGGCGTGTGGCCGCCCTTGGTCAGCATGTAGACGCCGCGGCCGCCTTCGCCCATGGCACCGACGAGCGCCGCCATTTCGGCGTCGGAGGCGAGGCGCGACGGCATCGGCAAGCCGCCTTCGCCGTTGTGCGCCGGGCTGGTGCTGCTGGCGAAGCCGACGGCGCCGTGCGCCATGGCGTCGCGCACGATCTGCTGCATCTGCGCGATCTCGTCGGGCGCGGCCGGGCGCCGTGCCGCGTCGGCGCCCATCACGTAGGTGCGCACCGACGAGTGGCCGACGTACGCCGCGACGTTGACGGCGCTGCCGCGGGCGCGCAGCTGCGCCATGTATTCCGGGAAGGTCTCGAAGCCCCAGTCGATGCCTTCGCGCAGGGCGTCGATCGACATGCCCTCGACCTGGGTCAGGTTGCGCATCGTGATCTCGCGGTCGGCCGGCCGGCACGGCGCGATCGTGAAGCCGCAGTTGCCGATCACCGCCGTGGTGACGCCGAGCGCCGGCGACGGCCGCAAGGTCGGGTCCCAGGTGATCTGCGCGTCGAAGTGGGTGTGGCTGTCGACGATGCCGGGCATCAAGGCCAGGCCGTCGGCCTCGACCACGCGGGTCGCCTCGACGCCGAGGCGCGGCCCGACGGCGACGATGCGACCCGCGTCGACGGCGACGTCGGCGCGGACGCCATCGCCGCCCGAGCCATCGACGACGAGGGCGTCGCGGAAAAGGAGAGCGATCACGCCGTCCTCAGCATCGGCGGCGCGAACAGCGCTTCCATCTCGCGCCGGATCCGGTAGGCCGAGGTCGAGGTGTCGACGGCGACGTCGCTCCAGCTCAGGCTCTGCCCCTTCTTCACCGCGCGCGTCACCTTGACATCGTGGGCCAGGCCGAGCGGCAGGCCGCCCATGCGCGTCGAGGTCTCGGCGGGCAGCAGCTTGCCCCACACCGTGTAGCCGCCTTCGCCGTCCAGCATGTCACCCGGCCTCAGGTCCTTCTTGGCCGTGGCGACGACGTCGGCGTTCCAGCAGGTGGCCACGCCGGTCGCCTCACCGCGCAACGCCACGCTCGCCACCGACACGCCGACCTCGAGGCCGATCAGATGCCAGCGCTTGTAGAGCGTGAAGTAGCGCCCGCTCGGGTCGGTGTGGGCGTTGTATTCCTCGAAGCAATTGCGGATGTACTCCGTCTCGCCTTCGACCGTGACCCACACGCCCATGCGGATGTCGTACGGGACCGCGCGGCCGTTCGCCTCCAGCGACGAGATCACCTCGACCATGCCCTTGCGTTCGAGCACGCCGCCTTCGCCGATGGGCCGCGTCACGAACGGGATGTCCTCGATGCTCGCCGGCGGGTAGAGCAGGCCGTTGCTCGGCACGGTGAGCCCCGTCGCGTTGGCGACGGCCGTGCACTCGATCGACGGCTTCGAGCCGTCGAGGAAGCTGTTGAACATCTTCGGGTTCAGGCCGCCGCGCCTGGCCTGCTCCGGCGTGAGGCCGTAGTTCGCCCACACCGTTTCCGGCGTCGATTCGCTGAAGTGCGGCAGCCACTTGTGGCCGCGACCGGCGGCCACGACCGGGAAGCCGCAGGTGCGCGCCCAGTCGACGAGGTCGCAGATCAGCGCCGGCTGGTCGCCGAAGGCGAGCGAGTAGACGACGCCGGCCTCGGCCGCCTTCTTCGCCAGCAGCGGGCCGCAGAAGGCGTCGGCCTCGACCGTGACGTTGACGACGTGCTTGCCGTGCGCGAACGCGGCGAGGCAATGCTCGACGGCCGCGATCGGGTGCCCCGTGCACTCGACGACGACGTCGATCGCCGGGTGCGAGACGAGCGCCTGCCAGTCCTCGCCGATGTGGGTCGCGCCGGTCCTGAGCGCGTCGTCGAGGCCGGCGGCGCGCGCCTGCGCCGGGTCCCAGCCGACCCGCGCCAGGTTGGTCCGCGCCGCATCGGGCGAGAGGTCGGCGATGCCGACCAGATGCACCCCCGGCGTGCGCGGGACCTGCGCCAGGTACATCGAGCCGAACTTGCCGGCGCCGATCAGGCCGATGCGGATCGGCCGGTTCTCGGCCTGGCGCTTCTGGAGTTGGGCGTGCAGGCTCATCCTAGGCCGCCATCTTCAGCTCTTCGGACGACGTCTCCAGCGCGCTCGCCGGCATGCCGTCCTTCCACGGCAGCTCGACCGGGCAGGGCTTGAGCAGGCAGTCGTCGGGCAGGCACTCGATGGGCGTGAAGTCGCGGTGCGCGATGTACTCGGGCCGCTTGAAGCGGCGGATGTGGTTGCTGACGGCGCACAGGCTCAGGTAGACGCTGACCCGGTCCCACGGCGAGAGGTTGGAGCCGGACGCGTGCACCAGGCAGCCGTGGAAGAGGATCATCGAGCCGGCCGGGCCCTTGGGCGAGACGATGCCGCCCGCCTTGCCGCCGGCGCGCTCGACCAGCTGCGCGATGAGCCCGTGGTCGATGGTCCAGAGCGGGTAGCTGGTGGTCGTCAGGTCGTGCTTGGCGTCGACGACGCCGCGCTTGTGGCTGCCGGGGATGAACATCAGCGGGCCGTTGAAGTCGTTGACGTCGTCGAGGAAGATGGCGACGTTCATGGCCCGCTCGGCCGGCATCCTGTCGTCGTTGAGCCAGGTGCCGTAGTCCTGGTGCCATTGCCAGACGTCGCCGTCGAACGCCTGCTTGCCGTTGATCTTGAACTGGTGCATGTAGAGGGCCTCGCCGAGCAGCTCCTGCGCCGGCTCCACCATGCGCGGATGCCGTGCCAGGCGGGCGAACGGCTCGCTGTAGAGGTGCGCGGCGAAGTTGGTGCGGACGGCGTCCTTGCCCTTCTCGCGCACGTTGTAGGCCTCGCGCCGGCTGTAGAGCTCGGGCACGGCGTCGGTCAGCGTCTTCGTCTCCTCGCGGCTGAAGAGGCCGGGGAAGAACAGGTAACCCTCGCGGTCGAATTGTTCGTGCTGGGCGGCGGTGAGCTTCATGGTGAACCTTTCAGGGCAGGCGTGAGACCGTGGGGGAGGCGGGCGAGCAGGTTCTCGCTTGCTTGCCGGCCGTGGGCGTCGATGAGCCGGGTCGCCCGCTCGGCGTCGCCGGCGGCGATGGCCGCGGCGATGGCTTCGTGCTCGTCCCAGATGGTCTCGCGCTGGCGCGCGTGCTGCAGCACCGCGCCCATGACGCGTCGCAGGTGGACCCAGTGCAGGTGGGCGCTAGCGGCGATGAGCGGGTTGCCCGAGGCGGCGTAGACGGCGTTGTGGAAGGCCATGTCGGCCTCGACCATCGCCTGGATGTCGTCGCCGCGCGCGGCCCGGCGACCGTCGGCGACGAGCTGCGCGTCGATCGCCGCCCGGCGGCCGGCGGCGAGCCGTGCCGCCAGCGCATCGAGCGCGCCGCGCACCTCGTAGACCTGGGCGATGCGCGCGGCGTCGAGCGGCGCCACGAGCAGGCCGCGGCCGGGGGCGTCGAGCGCGAGCCCGTCCTTCTTGAGCAGGCGCAGCGCCTGCAGCACCGGCTGGCGCGATACCGCCAAGCGGGCGGCGATGTCCTCCTGCCCGAGGCGCGCCCCGGGCGCCAGCGAGCCGTCGCTGACGGCATCGAGCAGGGCCCGGTAGACCCGGTCGACGAGATCGGGCGCTGGCTGGAGGCGGACGAGGTCGGCAGTCATGGCAATCTCTGTATACAGAATACAGTCTCGCCGCCGTGCGAAAGCTAAGGGTTTTCACCCACTCTGAACAGCCAGGCGCAGATCGAGAAGGTCGCGAAGGCGGCGACGGTCGAGGCCATGATGATCCGGGCCACGCGGCCGTTGTCGGCGCCGTAGCGCTCCGCCAGCACCGACACGTTGCTGGCGCTCGGCAGCGCGGCGGTTAGGGTCAGCACCGTCAGCCCGAAGGCCGTGACCGGCGCGCCGAGGGCCCGGGCCGCCGAGCCGATGGCGAAGACCAGCGCCGGGTGCACGAGCAGCTTGATCACCGCCACCGGCAGGTAGTGCCGGGGCGGCGTCCGGGTGTGCGCGTGCCGGCCGGCGCGCCAGAGGACGGTGCCGATGGTGAACAGCGCGACCGGCGTCGCCGAGTCGCCCAGCATACGGACGATCTGCGCCACCGGCGCCACCAGCTCCAGCTGCAGCCCCGAGAAGAGGGCGCCGAGGCCGATGGCCCAGGGCAGCGGGTTGGTCAGGGCGCCGCGCAGCGAGGCGAGCGCTGCCGGCAGCAGCGAGCGCGGGCCGTCGTGTTCGGCGCGCTGGGCGTGCGCCTGGGCCAGGGAGATGCACAGCGTGCTGGTGACGACCAGGTCGACCAGGATTGCGCCGATCACCGGCCCGGCCGCGTTCTCGCCGAGCAGGGCGACGAGCAGCGGCACGCCCATGAAGCCGGCGTTCGGGAACGCCGCCACCAGCGCGCCGAAGGCAGCGTCGCGCAGGTCGACCCCTTTGCTCGAGCCGGCGCGACGCAGCGTCACGGCGAGGGTCAGCCCGACGATGACGACCGCAGCCAGCAGGTAGATGCCGATCAGCGTCGGGTCGGCGAGCCGCCCCGGCGGCAGGCTGGCGCCGAAGCGGAACAGCAGGCAGGGCAGGGCGAAGAAGAGGACGTAGGCGTTCAGCCCGGGAATGGCGGCGGCCGGCAGCACGTGCGAGCGGGCGGCGAGCCAGCCGAGCAGGACCAGGGCGAAGAAGGGGACTGTGACGGCGAAGATGGCCTGCATCGCGGGAGTATCGCCAAGCCAGCAGGCGGCCTCCTGCTCTCGCGTAAGCTAGCGAGCCCCCCGCCTGCAGCCTCCGGAGTTCTCCCCCATGTCAGCGTCCTCGCCCGGCCGCACCCGCCGCTTTTTCCGCGGCCTCTGGCGCTTCGTGGACGTGAGCCGCCGGGTCGTCCTCAACCTGCTGTTCCTGCTCGTCCTGGCCATCGTCGTCCTGGCGCTCATGAAGAGCGGCGCGCCGCCTCTGGCGGAGAAGACGACCCTGGTCCTCAACCTCGAAGGGACGATCTCCGAGCAGCGCGCCGGCAACCTGCGCGCGTCGGCGCTCGACCAGGTGCGCGGCGAGACGACGCAGAAGATCCAGCTGCGCGAGGTCGTCGCCGTGCTCGATGCGGCGAGCAAGGACGTGCGCATCGGCAACGTGCTGGTCGTCCTCGACGAACTGCAGCCGACCGGCTTCGCGACCGTGCGCGAGGTCGGGGCCGCGCTCGACCGCTTCAGGGCCAGCGGCAAGAAGGTCGTCGCCTGGGGCTCGGGCTACGACCAGCGCCAGTACGACATCGCCTCGCACGCCGACGAG
>NZ_JANODC010000208.1:0-4627 GCF_031412495.1 Rhizobacter sp.
GGGGCCGATCGGCACCTCGAGGATCCGGCCGGTGCACTTGACGGTGTCGCCTTCGGAGATGTGCTCGTACTCGCCCAGGATGACGGCGCCGACCGAGTCGCGCTCGAGGTTCAGGGCCAGGCCGTAGGTGGCCGAGCCGTCGGGTGCCGGCGGGAACTCCAGCATCTCGCCCTGCATCGCCTCGGACAGGCCGTGCACGCGGCAGATGCCGTCGGTGACCGAGACGACGCTGCCTTCGTTGCGGATGTCGGCCGAGACGGCGAGCCCCTGGATGCGGCTCTTGATCAGTTCGGAGATTTCAGCGGGATTGAGATTCATACGCTTCGCTGGTTGGAGCGGGCGGCTTTCGCCGCCCTTGAAGGTGATGTCGGCACCGCCGACGACGACATGTACTAGGCGGTCAACGCCGCCTTCATCCGGTCGAGGCGGGCGCGGATCGAGGTGTCGAGCACCTCGTCGCCGACGACCACGCGAACGCCGCCGATGAGCTCCGGGTCGACGATCGAGGTCGCCTCGAGCTTGCGGCCGAAACGGCGCTCCATCGCTTCCTTGACGTCGGCGAGCTGCGCATCGCTGAGGGCGAAGGCGGTGTGCACCACCGCCTGCGTCGTGCCCATGCGCCGGTCGACCAGCGCCTGGAACTGCGCCGCGATCTCCGGCAGCGCCGCCAGGCGGTTGTTGTCGATCACCGTGCGCAGCAGGTTCTTCGCGGCCTCGCTGGGCGCCGCTGGCGTGGGCATCCTGGCGACCGAGGTCAGCACATCGAAGACCTGGTCGGCGGCGACCTTCGGGTTGTCGGCGAAGACGCGCATGTCGGGATGGGCGGCGACGTCGGCCAGGGCCCGGATCTCGGCCGCGAGCGCCGACGGATCCGCCTGCTCCGACGCCTTCATCAAGGCTTCCGCATACGGTCGCGCGATGGTGGCGATCTCGGCCATGGCCTAGAGCTCGATCTTCAGCTGGCGCAGCAGGTCGGCATGCGCGTTGGCATCGACCTCGCGGCGCAGGATCTGCTCGGCACCCTTGACGGCCAGCGCGGCGACCTGCTCGCGCAGGGTCTCGCGCGCCTTGGTCGCTTCCTGCTCGGCCTCGGCGCGCGCGGCGGCGACGATCTTGGCGCCCTCCTCGCTGGCGCGCGACTTGGCTTCCTCGATCATCGACTGGGCCAGCCGCTCGGCGTCGGCCAGGCGCTGCGCCGCGTCGGTGCGGGCGGAAGAGAGTTCCTGCTCGATGCGCTTGTTCGCCGTGGCCAGCTCGGCCTTGGCCCGGTCGGCGGCCGACAGCCCCTCGCGGATCTTTTCCGCACGTTGATCCAGCGCCGTGGTGATCGGCGGCCAGATGAACTTCATCGTGAACCACGCCAGGATCAGGAACACGATCAGCTGGATGATGAATGTCGAGGTGATGCTCACGGTGCGGACTCGTCTGGAGGTTCGTGGCGGCGAAGCGAAGCGGAGCAGCTGCTCCGCCGGCAGGTGCCGATTACTTCGGCAGGTTGGCGATCTGCGCCAGGAACGGGTTGGCCGTCGTGTACCAGAGGGCGATGCCAGTGCCGATGATGAACGAGGCGTCGATCAGGCCGAGGAGCAGGAACACCTTGGTCTGCAGCACGCCCATGAGCACGGGCTGGCGGGCGGCCGATTCGAGGTACTTGCTGCCCATGATGCCGACGCCGACACAGGCGCCGAGGGCACCGAGACCGATGATGAGGCCGGCGGCGATCGCGACGAGACCGATGAGTTCCATGATGACTCCTGAGTGAGAAAGGGAAGGTGAAGGAAGGGGGGACGAGAAGCGAAAGCGTCAGTGCGTGTCGTGCGCCTGGCCGATGTACACGAGCGTCAGCATCATGAAGACGAAAGCCTGCAGGACGATGATCAGGATGTGGAAGATGGCCCACACCGTGCCCGCGGCGATGTGCAGCGCGCCCAGCACGAAGCCCGTGACCGACAGCGTGAAGGCGCCGCCGAGCAGGGCGATGAGCAGGAAGATCAGCTCGCCCGCATACATGTTTCCGAACAGCCGCATGCCGTGCGACACCGTCTTGGAGACGAACTCGACCAGCTGCATCGCCACATTGGCCATCGAGAGCAGGATGAAGCCGATCCAGCTGAGCGGGTTGGCCGTCATCTTGACCGTGCCGAAGGGCGCGACGTAGAGCTCGTGCAGCCAGCCGCCGAGGCCCTTGATCTTGATGTTGTAGAAAAGGCAGAGGATCAGCACGCCGACGGCCAGGCCCATGGTCACGGACAGGTCGGCGGTGGGCACGACGCGAAGGTAGGCATGCGACGGGTCGCCCCCGGCGGCGCCGTAGACGCCTTCCCAGATCAGCGGCAGCAGATCGACAGGCAGCAGGTCCATCGCGTTGAGCAGGATGATCCAGACGAACACCGTCAAGGCCAGCGGCGCGACGAGCTTGCGGCTGTCGGCGTTGTGGACGATGCCCTTGGCCTCGTTGTCGACCATCTCGAACAGGATCTCGACCGCCGCCTGGAAGCGCCCCGGCACCCCGGAGGTCGCCTTGCGCGCCGCGCGCCAGAGGATGAAGCAGCCCAGCGCGCCCAGCACCACCGAGAAGAAGACGGAGTCGAAATTGATGACCGAGAAATCGACCAGTCCCTTAGGCTTGCCGTTGCCGAGGTGGGTCAGGTGGTGGATGATGTATTCACCGGCGGTCGGTGCGTGCTCTGCGGCGGCCATCTCTCGTTTCCCGTGTTCTCGTGTTCGCTATGCCGCCCTGCGGCCGCGCCACAGCAGCGCGAACCAGTAGGTCTGCATGCACAGCACCATCGTGACCAGCATCGCCGGCCAGACCAGCCCGGCGACGATGCGCGGCGCCAGGATGAGCATGACGATCGCCGCGCCCATCTTGACGAAGCCCCACCAGAGCATGCTCGCGGCGCTGATCAGGGGCGAGACCGAACTGATGCGGCTGGTCGCGCCGCGCGCCATCAGCGCCCCGGGCAGGGCCACCACGGCCGCGCCGTAGAGCGCCGAGACGGCGGCGGCAGCGCCGGCAACGAGCCAGACGACGGCGCCGGCCAGCAGGCCGAGGACCAGCTGCGCCGCGATCACGCGCCAGGGGGAGAGCACCGGCTCGGCCCGGCGGAGGGCATCGACTTCGGCGCGTGACCAGCGCCTCGGCGGCGAGTCGTAGGCGTCCTCGAGGAAGGGCCGGTCGGGGTGAGCGCGCCCGTCGCCACGGATCACCGCGTCGGAGGAGGGGCGCGGGAGGGCGACTTTCAGCACAGCCCAAGATTATACGTATAAACCCGGCCGCTCCTTTCACTCGGGGTTGGGCGCCAGGCCGGGCCCGGGGTCGTCAGAGCACCGACACCCCGAGCTTCATCCAGGCTTCCTGCGTCGCCCCAGGCGCGAGCGCGACGAGGCCGTGCGCGATCGGGTCGGCCATGTGCACTGCGTTGCTCACGTGGCTGACCGGCTCGACGCAGAAGTAGTCGCGGTCGGGGGGCGTGTAGACCACCAGGTACGGCAGCGACGACGACAGCTGCAGCGAGAAGCGCTCGTCGCGGATTCGCGCCGGGCCGCGCAAGCCCTCGAAGCAATTGTCGAAGTCGAGGTGCGAGAGATCGCTGTCGATGCCGTGCTGCGCGACCTTGCGCGTCGGCAGCAGCGTCGCGTCGGCCTCCCACCGATCCGAGAGCTCGACGTGCAGCCGGCTGCGCAGGCGCCTGACGAAGTACGGGTGAAAGCCGAGCCCGACGGGCTGCTCGCCGTCGGCGTCGTTGGTGAACTGCAGGCGCGCCGTGAACGCGTCGACGCCCAGGCCGAAGTACTGGCGGGCGGTGAAGGCGAACGGCCAGTCGGCGTCGCCGGCGTGGACCAGCTCGAGCACGACCTCGAGCACGCTCGAGGACAGCAGACGCCACGGCCGCTGCCAGCCGAGGCCGTGCAGCGAATGCGGGGAGCCCTGGACGTTGGCGCGCGTCGTGAAGTCGTGGCCGCGCCAGCGGAAGCGCCGATAACCGAGCCGGTTCGAGTACGGCAGGAGCGGGAACATCGCCGCATCGTGCGAGCTCCCGAGCCGGGCCGGCTCGGTGGAGCGCAGGAGCGGCGTCTCGCCGTGCCACAGGCCGGCGACCGCGCCGCCGAGGTCGGGTCGAACGGCCAGGCGCAGGGCACCTGCATGCAGCTCGAACGTCGTCGCGGCAGTACCTCGATCGGGCGGGGCGGAAATCTCGAGGGTCATGTCAGGTCCGCCTTGAGGTAGTGGGCGCCGGGAACGGGGTTGAAGTAGTAGGGCGGGATCTCCTCGAAGCCGAGCGAGGCGTACAGCTCGCGCGCCGCCTCCATGTCGTCGAGGGTATCGAGGAGCATCGCCGAGTAGCCGGCGCGCCGGCCCTCGTCGAGCAGCCTCTGCGCCAGCGCCCGACCCAGGCCGCCGCCACGATACGCGGGACGGACGAACACCCGCTTCATCTCGCACGCGTTGGCGTAGTCGGTGTCGGCGATGGCACGCATGGCCCCGCAGCCGGCGAGCTCGCCGTCGACCCAGGCGAGCACGAGCTGGCCTGCGGGCGGCGCGTACTCGCCGGGCAGGGCGGCCACCTCGGCGTCGAAGTCCTGGAAGCAGAGGTCGACCTCGAGGCTGGCCTCGTACTCGCGG
>NZ_JANODC010000209.1:0-1749 GCF_031412495.1 Rhizobacter sp.
GACATCGCCGACACCCGCGAGAAGCTCGCCACCTACGCCGGTATCGGCCTGCTGCGCGGCGGCTCCGCCCTGCCGAGCCTGGGCCACGACCGCGACAAGTCGTGACGGTTCCGTCGCGGCCCGCTGCCGCGGGGCGGATCAGACGACCACCGGCTCCGGCTCGAGGCGGATGCCGAAGCGGCCGTAGACGCTCTCCTGGATGGCGCGGGCCAGCGTCATGACCTCGGAGCCGATGGCCGCACCGCGGTTGACGAGCACCAGCGCCTGCCGCTCGTAGACGCCGGCCTGGCCCACCGACTTCCCCTTCCAGCCGCAGGCATCGATCATCCAGGCCGCGGCGAGCTTGACGCTGCCGTCGGCCATCGGGTAGTGGACGATCTCCGGGTCACGGCCGATGATGTCCCGGCACTGCTCCGGCGTGACCACCGGGTTCTTGAAGAAGCTGCCGGCGTTGCCGATCGTGGCCGGGTCCGGCAGCTTGGCGCGTCGGATCGCGCAGACCCAGTCGGCGATCTGCCGCGCGCTCGGGTCGCCGATGCCAGTCTCGGCGATCTTCTTCTGCAGCTCGAGGTAGCCGAGCACCGGCCGCCACGGCCGCGGCAGGCGAAAGCGCACGCGCGTGATCAGGCTGCGGCCGGCGAGCGCGTGCTTGAAGACGCTGTCGCGGTAACCGAAGGCGCAGACTCCCGGCCCGAGCGTGACGCTGCGGCCGGTGACGAGATCGACCGCATCGAGCGACTCGAAGCGGTCCTGCAGCTCGACGCCGTAGGCGCCGATGTTCTGCACCGGTGCGCCGCCCACCGTACCCGGGATCAGGGCCAGGTTCTCGAGCCCCGGCAGGTTCTGCTGCAGCGTGAACTCGACGAGGTCGTGCCAGCCCTCGCCCGCGCCGGCCTCGACCACCACCGCATCGGCGTGCTCGGCGACGACGCGCATGCCGCGCACCTCGACCTTCAGCACCACCTGCGGCATGTCGCGCGTGAGGATGATGTTGCTGCCCCCGCCGAGGACGAACTTGGCGGCGACGCCGAGCTTCGGATGGTCGACGACGCGCCGCACGTCGGCATCGCTGGTGATGCGCACGAGCGTGTGCGCGACGGCCGGCAGGCCGAAGGTGTTGTAGGGTTTGAGGCTCACCCCCGAGTCGATTTGCATGGGAGAATTTTCCCATGCCCAGCTTCGATACCGTGCTCGACCCGAACCTCGTCGAGGTCAAGAACGCCGTCGACCAGACCGCCAAGGAGCTCGGCACGCGCTTCGACTTCAAGGGCTCGTCGGCACGCGTCGAGCTGAAGGAAAAGGAAGTCACGCTGTACGCCGACAGCGACTTCCAGATCGGCCAGGTCATGGACGTCCTGCTCGCCAAGCTGAGCAAGCGCAACGTCGATGCGCGCTTCCTCGACCGCAGCGCCAAGGTCGAGAAGATCGGCGGCGACAAGGTCAAGCAGCTGCTCGTCGTGCGCAGCGGCATCGATGCCGAGACCGCCAAGAAGCTGCAGACGGCCATCAAGCAAAGCAAGATCAAGGTGCAGGCCTCGATCCAGGGCGATGTGGTCCGCGTCGCCGGGGCCAAGCGCGACGACCTGCAGGCCGCGATGGCCCTGATCCGCAAGGACGTCGCGGAGCACCCCCTCTCCTTCACCAACTTCGGGGACTGACGGGGCGCCCGGGCGCCTGGCCGTCGGCCTGCTCTGCGCGCTCGCCGGCGCCGGGGCCGCGGCCCAGACGGTCTCGCTCGGCGGCAGCCTC
>NZ_JANODC010000210.1:0-14504 GCF_031412495.1 Rhizobacter sp.
CGGCCGGCGACGATGAAGCCCCACTCGCCGAAGCTCGGCACGTGGGCGTGGTACGGGGTCGCCGTGAGACCGGCCGCCTCGATCGTCGTCGCCACGGTCCAGAAGCTCTTGCGCGCGATCAGCGGCGAGGTCGTCTGCACGACCGCGTAGCCGCTGGCCGAGAGACGGCGCTCGAGCAGCTCGTAGAACGTGCGCGTGTAGAGCTTGCCGATCGAGAAGTTGGTGGGATCGGGGAAGTCGACGACGATGGCGTCGAACATCGCCTCGTTCGCCTCGAGCCAGGCGAAGGCGTCGGCGTTGACGATCTCGACCTTCGGCGAGTGCAGCGAGTCGGCGTTGAGGCGGCGCAGCAGCGGCTCGGTGCGGAAGAGCCGCGTCATCTCCGGGTCCAGCTCGACCAGCGTGACGCGCTCGACGCCGGGGTAGCGCAGCACCTCGCGCACGGCCAGGCCGTCGCCGCCGCCGAGCACGAGGACGCGCCGCGGCGCGCCGTGCGCGGCCAGGGCCGGATGCACGAGCGCCTCGTGGTAGCGGTATTCGTCGCGCGAGTGGAACTGCAGGTTGCCGTTGAGGTAAAGGCGGATGCCGCCGTCGCTGGCGGTGACGACGATGCGCTGGTAGCGGCTCGTCGCGCTGTGGATCACGCGGTCGGCATAGAAGCGGTCCTCGGCCCAGGTCGTGATGCGGTCGGCTCCCGCCAGCGCCGCCAGGAGCGCCGCGACGGTGAGCACGCAGGCGACGAGATGGGCGAAGCCGGCGCGGATCTCGCCGCGGAAGAGCCACAGCGCCCAGACCGCAACGGCGGCGTTCAGCAGGCCGAAGAGGACGCCGGTGCGGATCAGGCCGAGATGCGGCACGAGCAGCAGCGGAAAGGCGATGGAGACGGCGAGCGCCCCGAGGTAGTCGAAGGTCAGCACCTGCGACACCACCGTCTTCAGCCCGCCGCGCTCGGCGCCGTCGCCGCGGAACTGGCGCTTGAGGATCCGCATCACGAGCGGGATCTCGAGCCCCACCAGGATGCCGACCAGGAGCACCAGGGCATAGAGGGCGAAGCGGAACGACGACGGGGCGAGCGACTGCAGTGCGAAGAGCGCCGCCGGCATCAGGCCGCCGACCAGGCCGACGAGGAGCTCGATGCGCAGGAACTGGGCGACGAGCTGGCGCTCGAGGAAGCGCGACAGGTACGAGCCCACGCCCATCGCGAACAGGTAGGCGCCGATGACGGTCGAGAACTGCAGCACCGAGTCGCCGAGCAGGTAGCTCGCGATCGTGCCGGCGGCGAGCTCGTACACCAGCCCGCAGGCCGCGACGACGAACACCGACGCGAGCAGCGCCACCTCGGCACTGCCGATCGGCGTCTGCGCGCGCGCTCCGGTCGGCATCGCCGGAGCGCTAGCCGTGCACCGCCGCCGAGACGATGAGCCCGATGGCGATGCACATCGAGCCGACGACGATCGCCAGGGCCAGGTTCTTCTTCTCGACGATCTCTTCCCACAGGTTGTAGGGCGTGACCTTGTCGACGATGAGGAAGCAGATCCAGAAGATGAAGACGCCGATCAGGGCGTACAGCACCGATCCGAAGATCACCGCGGGCTTCAAGAACTCGAGTCCTGTCATGGCTTGCTCCTGCTGGAAAAGATGATGGGGGTGCGGCGACCTACTTGTGCCCGCCGCCGGTCGAAAAGCCGCCAAAGGCGCCGCCGCCGGACCGCAAGCCGCCGCCGCTGCGCCGGCTGTTGAGGCAGCTCTGGTACTCCTGCGACGCCTCGCCGAAGGTGTTGCGGGCGTCGTTGCAGTCGGCCGCGCCGCCGCCGTCGCCGCAGCGGAACATGACCAGCACGATGGCGACGACGATGCCCCAGAAGATCATCTTGCCGGCGCCCGAGATCTTGCCGAGGCTGGTCGGCGCGGCATCGCGCTGCAGGGCGGCGGCCTGGTCGGGGGCGATGCGGAAGGCCTGCGCCACCGTGGCGGCGGGGAGCGTCTCGCCGGCCGACCAGACGACCTCGTGCGTGCCTTCGCCCTGCGTCTCCTCGCGATTGATCCGCCTGGCCGAGGCGGCGCCGGTGCCCTGGTAGTCGGTGTTGGCGGTTCGCTGCTCGCGCGTCAGCTGCCAGTAGAACTCGCCGAGGACGTAGGTGACCTGGCCGGTGTAGTCGTAGAGCTTCTTGTAGAAGACGTCCCGGTACTTGACGCCGTTGCCGGACGGCTCGGGCGCGCCGGTGACCGGCGCGGTCCAGCTCCAGCCGTCCTCGGCGTCGACGATGAAGGCGAAGCCGGTGCCGCGGTGATAGAGCAGGTATTCGCGCCAGAAGGTGCGCTCGTCCTCGTCGTCTTCGGGAATCTCGCAGCGCTCGACGTAGCCCACGACCTGCCACGGCCGCGGGGTGCCGCCGAGCGCGAGGGTGCCGACGCTGCCGAGGGGGATCTGCGGCTCGCTGCCGTTGTCCTGCGCGTAGTGGGCCAGGTCACCGCCGATGCCCTGCGACAGGTCGACGACCGAGCGGCACTGGTGGCAGACGATCGATTGCGTCGCCTCCAGCTCGACGACCAGCGCTGCGCCGCAGCTCGGGCACTGCAGGCTGCGCCCGCCGAGCGTCTTCTCGGCGCCCGCGCGCAGCCCGGTCAGGGCCAGCTCGGAGAGCGCCACCGATTGCCCCAGCGACCAGCCCGGGCGGCCCGGGTCGCTGTAGTCGAGGGTGCCGACCTCGCCGCGGCTGCTGCGCACGTCGGCGACGACGAAGCCGCGTTCGAGGTTCGGGCGCTTCGGCAGCTCGCCCTCGGCGGCGGCCAGGCGGGCCGCCACGACCGAAGCGACCGACCAGCGCTGGCCGTTGACGGTCAGCGGCGCGCCGGGGCGCAGCTGCTCGGCGGGAGGCACGGCGGTCTGCAACGGCGCATCGAAGGCGACCACGTAGCGGCTGTTGTCCTCCGACAGCCAGCCCGACTTCTGCGCGTCGGGGCCGGACTCGAACAGCGCGTGCCATTCGTTCCAGGTGCCGTCGACGGAGCGGTACTGCAGCCGACCGACCAGCATGAACGGCGCGCCCTGGAACCTGCCGGCCACGCCGAGCTGAAGCGGCGAGTGGTCGTCGAACAACTCGGCGCTCTCGCCGATCTTGCGCAGCTGGTCGCCGGCTCGCACGACGGTCGAGCGGCAGAAGCCGCAGATGGCGAACGGCGAGGCTGCGGAGCGGAATTCGACCGGCGCGCCGCAGTTGGGGCACGCGGCGCGGTAGGCGCGTTGCGGAGCGGGTTCCGTGCTCAGCTGAGCTTCTTCAGCAATTCGACCTTCTTGGCGTCGAACTCTTCCTGGGTCAGGATGCCCTTGGTCTTCATGTCGGCGAGCCGCTCGAGCGTGGCCATCACGTCCTCGGGCTTGACGCCGGCCGCGGCGGCCGCTGCCGCAGGCGCGCCAGGGGCCGCGGCGTTGAGGCCCTGGCTGAGCTGGTGGGCCATGGTCTGGCCGAGGGCGACGCCGGCACCGAGGCCGATCGCGCTGCCGACGACGCCGCCGCCGCCCTCGCCGCCCGCGCTCGCGGCGAACGCCGGGATCGACTGCGCGGTCTGGTACTGCATGAACTTGGCGGTGTCGCCGACCATGCCCATGCCGATCCGCTGGTCGAGGATCTTCTGCAGCTCCTCCGGCAGCGAGATGTTCTGCATCGTCACCGACTCGAGGCGGAGGCCGAGCTTCTCGAACGAGGGTGCGGTCGCCTCGCGCAGGGCGGTGGCGAACTCGACCTGGTTGGCGGCGAGGTCGAGGAACGGGATGCCGCTGCCGGCCACCGCGTCGGAGATGTGCTGCAGCATCAGGCCGCGCAACTGGCCATCGACTTCCTCGACGGTGTAGCGCTCGCGCGTGCCCGAGATCTCGTTGTAGAAGAGGCGCGGGTCGGCGATGCGGTAGCTGTAGTTGCCGAAGGCGCGCAGGCGCACGGCGCCGAAGTCCTTGTCGCGGATCGTCACCGGCTGGCTCGTGCCCCAGCGCTGGTCGATCTGCTGGCGCGTGCTGAAGAAGTAGACGTCGCTCTTGAACGGACTGCGGAAGAGCTTGTCCCAGTTCTGCAGGTAGGTCAGGACCGGGAGCGTCGCCGTGGTCAGGGTGTAGCGCCCGGGCCCGAACACGTCGGCGACCTTGCCCTCGTTGACGAACATCGCCATCTGCGATTCGCGCACCGTGAGCGAGCCGCCGTTCTGGATTTCGCGGTCCTCCATGGGGAAGCGCCAGGCCAGCGTGCCGTCGCCTTCCTCGGTCCACTCGATGATGTCGATGAACTGTTTCTTGATGAAATCCATCAGCGCCATGGCAGCGGTTCTCCGGGCGATACCCGATAGTCGGGTGCGGCGAATAATACGCCGGCCCCCCTGGAATGGACCCCCGAGATGAGTGCTCGCGCATGACCGATTCAACGCCGCTGCGGCTCGCGGTCGTCGGTGCCGGACCGGTGGGGCTGGCGCTCGCCCTGCACGCCGCCGACGCGCTCCCCGACGCCGCGATCACGCTGTTCGACGCCCGCCCGGCCGACAAGGACGTGTCCGGCGATCCGCGTACGTTGGCCCTCTCGCTAGGCACCGTGCAGCTGCTCGAGCGCATCGGTGCCTGGCCCGGCGATCGGGCCCAGCCCATCCTCGAGGTGCATGTCTCGCAGCAACCGCCGTCCATGCTCACAGCGCTGGGCGGCCGTTTCCGCGAGCCCGAGCTGACGATCCGCGCCGCCGAGGAAGGCGTTTCCATGCTTGGGGCGGTGCTCAGCTACGGTGCGGTCGTTGCACCCTTGCAGGAGGCCTGGCTGGCAGCGAGCGGGCGCGAGCCGGAGCGCCTGATCAGCCGGTTCGGCGCGCCGGTCGCGGCACTGAAGAACTTCGGCGGCGGTGTCGAAGTCGATGCGGGCATCGTCGAGTGCTTCGACCTGGCGGTCGTCGCCGAAGGCGGCGTTTTCGCCGGCGCCGCGCGGGGCGAGCTGGTGGCCGGACATCGCCCGGCGCTGCGCCACGACTACCGGCAGACGGCCTGGGTCGGCCAGGCGACGTTCGTGGCTGCCGAGCGCCGCGGCACGGCCTACGAGCGCTTCACGCGGCACGGGCCGGCGGCGCTGCTGCCGCTGCCCGACGGCCGGGCCGGCCTCGTGTGGTGCGTGGCTCGGGACGACGATCCGGTGCAGGGGCTCGACGACGCGCAGCGCGTGGCCGTGCTCAACACCCTCTTCCACCCGTCGACGCCGCGCATCGCGTCGATCTCGCCGCTGAAGAACTTCCCGCTCGGCCTCGTCGCCGAGCGGACGCTGACCAACGGCCGGACGGTGCGGATCGGCAACGCCGCGCAGACCCTGCACCCGGTCGCCGGCCAGGGCCTCAACCTCGGCATGCGCGACGCCTTCGAACTGGTCCGCTCGCTCGCCCGCAACCGCGACGTTCCGGCGGTGCTACGCCGGCTCGAGTGGCAACGCGCCCCCGATCGCTGGGCCATGATCGCCGTGACCGACTTCCTGGCCCGCAGCTTCACCTGGACCTTGCCGGGCGCCGGCGCGGCGCGCGGTTTCGGCCTCGCCGCGCTGCAGGGCCTGGGCCCGGTGAAGTCGTACATCGCGCGGCAGATGATGTTCGGCTCGCGCTGAGGGCAAAAGAAAAAGCCCCGCCGCAGCGGGGCTCTTCGAGCGCAGGCGATGCGTGTCCGAGTCAGCGCGCCGTCTTGCGCCGACGGGCGACCGCGCCGACGGCGCCCAGGCCGAGCAGCATCAAGGCGTAGGTCTCGGGCTCCGGCACCGGGCTCACGGTGCTGGTGGTGCCGAGGAACACGTCGTCAATGGCGAAATCGTTGCCGCTTCTGGCCGTGTTGCGGTTGATCAGGCTGAGCACCACCGAGGTGTTCGACCCGGAGTTCCACGACTTGCTGAGGCCCTCCCAGGTGCCGGCGAGGGCGAGGTTCGTCGTGGCCGTCCCCAGCGATTCGACGCCGGCACCGGCGACCGAGAACTCGAGCACCGATGGCGTGTTGCCAGGAAACGGGCCGCTGCAGCACACGTTCATGACGAAGGCCTCGAAGAAGTAGTTGGTGTTCTGGGCCACGCCGATGGCGCCGGACTGCCACACGACCGAACCGTCGACGGGGCTGCCGTTGCCGACGTACATGAGACCGGTGCCGCTCGTGTGGTCACCGGCCGAGATGAAGAACGGGTTCCAGGGAGACGGATTCGTGCGGACGGTGTACTGGCCTTCGGTCGAGTTCGACAAAGGCGAGAAGGTGTAGTCCGAGGAGAACCCGGTGTTGCCCGCCTCGAAGTCGCCGTTGACGACGAGGTTCTGGGCATGGGCGCCGGCGGCAGCGGCGAAGGCCAGGGCGGCGGCGAGAAGGCGAAGCGGGCTGCGGACGTGCATGGAACCTCCCTGATTTCTGGACGAAGCGCATCGTCGCCGTTCCCGGGTGCGGCCGCACTCCCGCGGTCACGGTGCGAACTGGACGAACGGTCGTCGGCCCTACGATCGGGCGCACGCCCACCTGCGCGCCTCGAAATGAGCCTCACCGACCTCGCCGCCCACGAACTCGCGGCCGCCATCGCATCTCGCGACGTGTCCTGCCGCGAAGTCATGGCCGCGTTCCTGGCCCGGATCGGCGCGGTCAACCCGCACCACAACGCCATCGTCAGCCTGCGCGATGAAGGCGATTGCCTGCGCGACGCGGAGCACTGCGATCGGGAGCTGAACCGGCGCGGCGCCGGCGCAGCCCCGGTGCCGTTCCTGTTCGGCTTGCCGCAGGCGATCAAGGACATCGCCGCGACCGCCGGCCTGCGGACCACGATGGGCTCGCCGCTGCTGCGCGACAACGTTCCGGCCGTCGACGGCCTCATGGTGCAGCGGATGAAAGCGGCCGGCTGCATCGTCATCGGCAAGACCAACACGCCCGAGTTCGGCCTTGGCTCGCACACCTTCAACGAGGTCTTCGGCCTGACCCGCAACGCCTACGACCCGGCGCGATCGGCCGGCGGCAGCAGCGGCGGCGCGGCGGTGGCGCTGGCGACGCGGATGCTGCCGGTCGCCGACGGCGGTGACTTCATGGGCAGCCTGCGCAACCCGGCCGGCTGGAACAACGTCTTCGGCTTCCGCCCGAGCCAGGGCCGGGTGCCGGCGTGGCCGGCCGCGGACGCCTGGGTGGCGCAGCTCAGCACCGAAGGGCCGATGGCGCGCACGGTCCTCGACCTCGCCCTGCTGCTCGACGTGCAGGCCGGTTGGGACCAGCGCGCGCCGCTCTCGCTGGCGCGGGAGGCGCCGTTCGCCGAGGGACTCGGCGGTCTCGCCACCGCGGGCATCCGCATCGGCTGGCTGGGCGACCTCGACGGCCACCTGGCGATGGAGCCGGGGATCCTCGACATCAGCCGGGCCGGCCTGGCCCGGCTCGAAGGGCTCGGGTGCGCGGTCCAGCCGCTGCGCCTGGGCTTCGCGCCCGAGCGCGTCTGGGAGACGTGGCTGGTCTGGCGCGCCTGGCTCGTCAAGGCCCGGCTCTCGCCCTTTCTGCGCGACCCGGCGAATCGCAGCCTCATGAAACCGGAGGCGCTCTGGGAGCACGACCGGGGCGCTCACCTCACGGCAACCGACGTGATGGCCGCCAGTTGCGAGCGAACCGTGTTCTACGAGCACCTGCTCGGCCTGTTCGAGCGTGTCGAGGTGCTGGCACTGCCGACGGCGCAGGTCTGGCCGTTCCCGGCCGAGTGGCGCTGGCCGAAGGAGATCGCGGGGCGGGCCATGGACACCTACCACCGCTGGATGGAGGTGGTCGTGATCGCCACCCTCGCCGGCCTGCCCTGCGTCAGCGTCCCGGCCGGCTTCGACGCGCGCGGGCTGCCGATGGGGCTGCAGCTGATCGGCCCGCCGCGCGGCGACCGCGACCTCCTGCGCCTGGCGGCGGCCTACGAAGCTGCGGCGGCCGACGTGCTCGCGGTTCGCCCGCCGACGGTGCCGCCCGGCTCTACGTGACGACGCTCGGCTCGCTGCGGCCGGTCCGGGCCCGGATGCCGGCGATCGCCTCGGCCCGGGCGACGAGCGGGGCCAGGGCTTCCTGTGCCGGCATGTCGTGCCGCGCGGCATCGACCTCGAAGCGTTCGTAGTAAACGCGCAGGGTCGCGCCTTCGGTGCCGGTGCCGGAGAGGCGAAAGACGATGCGCGAGTCGTCGTCGAAGGCGATGCGCATGCCCTGGCGCGTCGTCACCGAACCGTCTACCGGGTCGGTGTAGGCGAAGTCGTCGGCGCTGCGGACGACCGCCGTGCGCCCGTCCGCAGCCGCGAAGGGGCAACCCGGCAGGGCCGCGAGCGAGCCGCGCAGTTCGGCCATCAACGCGTTCGCGGCGTCGGCGTCGATGCCTTCGTAGTCGTGCCGCGAGTAGACGTCGCGGCCGAAGCGGCGCCAGTGGTCGCGCACGATGGCCTCGACCGACTCGCCGCGGACAGCGAGGATGTTGAGCCAGAACAGGACCGCCCAGAGGCCGTCCTTCTCGCGTACGTGGTCCGAGCCGGTGCCCGAGCTTTCCTCGCCGCAGAGCGTGGCCATGCCGGCGTCGAGCAGGTTGCCGAAGAACTTCCAGCCGGTCGGCGTCTCGTGGCAGGCGATGCCGAGCGCCGCCGCGACGCGGTCGGCGGCGCGGCTGGTCGGCATCGAGCGGGCGATGCCCTTCAGGCCGCTGGCGTAGCCCGGGACGAGGTGTGCGTTGGCGGCGATGACGGCAAGGCTGTCGCTGGGCGTGACGATGAAGTCGCGGCCGACGATCATGTTGCGGTCGCCGTCGCCGTCGCTGGCGGCGCCGAAATCGGGCCCATCGGTGCCCGACATCGTCGTGATCAGCGCCGCCGCGTAGGTGGGGTTCGGGTCCGGGTGGTCGCCGCCGAAGTCGGGCAGGGGCCGGCCGCGCATGACGCTGTCGGCCGGCGCGCCCAGCCGGTTCACGAAAACCTCCTGCGCGTACGGCCCGGTGACGGCGTTCATGGCGTCGAAGCGCATGCGGAAGCGACCGTCGCGCAGCAGGGCGCCGATGGCCTGGAAGTCGAACAGGCCGGCGAGCAGGTCCGCGTGATCGGCGACCGGATCGATGACCTCGACGGTCATGGCCGCCAGCCGCGACGAGCCCAGCCGCGACAGTTCGATGGGGTCGGCATCGAGCGTGAGGTAGCGCGCGATCGACTCGCTCCGGGTCCAGACCGCCTCGGTCATCCGCTCCGGCGCCGGGCCGCCGTTGCCGGCGTTGTACTTGATGCCGAAGTCGCCGTCCGGGCCGCCCGGGTTGTGGCTCGCCGACAGGATGATGCCGCCGAAGGCAGCGCGCTCGCGGATCACGCAGCTCGCCGCGGGCGTCGACAGGATCCCGCCCCGGCCGACGAGGACGCGGCCGAAGCCGTTGGCCGCCGCCATGCGCAGGATCAGCTGGATCGCCGCCTCGTTGAGGAAGCGCCCGTCGCCGCCGAGCACCAGCGTCTGGCCCTGGAAGCCCTCGAGCGAGTCGAAGATCGACTGCACGAAGTTCTCGAGGTAGTGCGGCTGCTGGAACACGGCCACCTTCTTGCGCAGGCCCGAGGTGCCCGGTCGCTGGCCGGCGAACGGTGTGGTGGGAACGGTTCGAGGGGTCATGGATGCGGACGGGATCCGGCCGATTCTGTCGCCGATACTGCCCCCCATGTCGTCGCTGGTCTTCGCCAAGCTCGTCGTCATCTTCCTGATCGTCGTCGTCGGTTGGCTGGCGGCCCGGCTGCGCTGGCTCGGCAGCGGCGACCCGGGCCGTACGCTCGCCAGCGCCGCCTTCTGCATCTTCGTGCCGGCCTTGCTCTTCCGGACCTCGGCGCGGGCCGACTTCGACCAGCTCGACCTGCGCCTCCTTCTCGCCTTCTTCCTGCCGGCGCTGGCGCTGGTCGCCGGGGTCTATGCCGCGGAGCGTTGGCGGGCGGCGCGTCTGCGCCGCAGCGGCCACGCCGGCGCGTCGCTGCCGGCCGAGCCCGCCGTCCGCGCGTTTTCCGCTTCGTTCGGCAATGCCGTGCAGATCGGCATCCCCCTGGCCGCTGCGCTGTTCGGCGAGAGCGGGCTGGCCCTGCACCTCACGCTGGTGAGCCTGCACGCGCTGGTGCTGCTCAGCGTCGCGACGACGCTCGTCGAGCTCGATCTCGCCGGCGAGCGCAGGCGGGCCGGGTCGCGCTCGCACCTGCTGCGCATGCTCGGCTCGACCGCCCGCAACACGGTCGTCCACCCGGTCGTGCTGCCGGTGCTGGCCGGCCTGGCCTGGAATGCGAGCGGGCTGCCTTTGCCGACGGTGGTCGACGAGCTGCTCGTGACGCTGGGCCAGGCGGTCGTGCCGCTCTGCCTCGTGCTGATCGGCATCTCGCTCGCGACCTACGGCGTGCGCGGCGCGGTTCGCGGTGCCGTGGTGGTTTCGGTGCTGAAGCTGCTGGTGCAGCCGGCACTGGTCTTCGCCGCGGCACGCTGGGGCTTCGGCCTCGGCGGCGTCAAGCTCGCGGTGGTGGTGATGATGGCGTCCCTGCCGGTCGGCAGCAATCCGCTCCTGTTCGCAGAGCGCTATCGGACGCTGCAGGCCGAAGCGAGCGCGGCCATCGTCTTCTCGACCGTCGCCTTCGTCGTCACGGCGCCGCTCTGGCTGGCGCTCCTGCACCCTGCCGGCTGACCGGTCGAGCGGCCTGCGCAGTGCCCGACCAGTCGGTGCTGCCCACGCGTTTGCGGGCGTGCTACAGCGCCCTGTCGCGCAACTGATCAGGGCCGCGAGCACGGCGGCGACGGGCGGCGATGAAGGCCAGGCCACCGGCGATCAAGGCCCACTCGGCCGGCTCCGGCACAGGCGTCGTGACGGCGACAGCGGTGAGCGATACGTCGTCCAGGCCGTTGAAGAAATTGCCGGGTCCGCTGCCGTTGAGCAACGTCAGCGTGGTCGTCGCGCCCGCGGCGACGAGGTCTACCGTGAAGAGCTGCCAGTTGACGGAGTTCCGCGGCGCTGCCGCGTTGGCGAAACTGGTGCGCGCGCTGCCGTCGATCGAGAGGTCGATCGTGGCGGGAAAGAAGATCGAGTTGTCGCTCGTGCCGCCGACGTAGAACGAGAGCGTGTAGGGCGCGCCAGCGACCGTCGCGACCGTCTGCGTCACGCCGCTCAGCATGGAATTCGACGAGACACCGGCGAGGTCGAGCCACTGCGAGCCCGCAGCCGCATTGAAGGTGATGCCGTTCTGCACGAAGGTGCCGGAGACCACCGCCGAGTCGACACCAACGACCGTCCACCCGGTGATCAGCGGCGATCCGGCGCCGAAGTTCTGATAGAAGCCCGGTGTGACCACCGGGGCCTCGAACGACCCGTTGACAAGGAGGTTGGCGGTTGCCGTCCCCTGGGCCATGCAGAGCGCAACGAGAGCGCCGGCATGGCGGCTCCAGGGGCCGACGCGTGCGCGGGCGAGATTCAGGAAACGGCTCATGAGGGGCTCCCCCGTGCTGCGACTCGCCATTCTAGGAACGCGCCGGTGGAAAGGACCGGGCAGATGGCCCGCCGCCCCGCGTTCAGGGGGTCGAGGCGCTCGCCCTAGCGGCCACCCACCGCCCGGATTGCGCGGCACACGCGCTCGATCCAGACAGCCAGGCCGGCCAGGTCGCAGCAGCACGAGACCTATCATCGCCTCCTGCCGCGCGCCGGGGATGCCGCCCCGAACCCGCTGCCGCGCCTCAACCGATCGGAACGACCCATGACTCTCCGCACCGTTCGAAGCGTCGCCGTGATCGCTGCGATCGCGCTGGCCGCCGGCGCCAGCGGCGGCGCTTTCGCCGCCAAGACCCTCGTCTACTGCTCCGAGGGCAGCCCCGAAGGCTTCAACCCGCAGTTCTTCACCACCGGGACCACGCTGGACGCCTCGTCGGTGCCGATGTTCAATCGCCTGGTCGAGTTCGATCTCGGCACCACCAACCTCGTTCCGGGCCTGGCGCAGAGCTGGACCGCGACGCCGGACGGCCTGAGCTACACCTTCAGGCTGCGCCCGGGCGTCAAGTTCCATTCGAGCGCCCGCTTCACGCCGACGCGCGACTTCAACGCCGACGACGTGCTGTTCTCGTACAACCGGATGGCCGACCCGGGCCACCCCTTCCACAAGGTGACGCCGGGGCAGACCTACGCCTACTTCGAGGACATGGACCTGAAGAACATCGTCGAGAAGGTCGAGAAGCTCGACCCGATGACGGTGCGCTTCATCCTGAAGAAGCCGGAAGCGCCGTTCATGGCCAACCTGGCGATGGACTTCGCCTCGATCCATTCGGCCGAGTACGCCGACAAGATGATGGCGGCGGGCACGCCCGAGGTGATCGATCGCGAGCCGATCGGCACCGGCCCGTTCCAGTTCGTGTCCTACCAGAAGGACGCGGTGATCCGCTACAAGGCGTTCGATGCGCACTGGAGCGGCCGGCCGAAGATCGACAACCTGGTCTACGCCATCACGACCGATGCGTCGGTGCGCTACGCCAAGCTGAAGACGGGTGAGTGCCACGCGATGGCGTTCCCGAAGCCGGCCGACGTCGCGCTGATGAAGGCCGACCCGAACATCAATGTCGTCTCGCAGCAGGGACTCAACGTCGGCTACATCGCCTTCAACGTCGAGAAGAAGCCGTTCGACTCGAAGCAGGTGCGCCAGGCGCTGAACATGGCCGTCAACAAGCGCGCCATCCTGGACGCCGTGTTCCAGGGCGCCGGGCAGGTGGCCAAGAACCCGATCCCGCCGACGCTCTGGTCGCACAACGACCGGATTCAGGACTATCCGTACGACCCGGCCAAGGCCAGGGCGCTGCTGGCCGAGGCCGGCTATCCGAACGGCGTCGACGTCGAGCTCTGGTACCTGCCGGTGACGCGGCCCTACAACCCCGACGGCAAGCGCATGGCCGAGCTGATCCAGGCCGACTGGGCAAAGGTCGGCGTCCGCACCAAGCTCATCACCTACGAGTGGGGCGAGTACAGGAAGCGCAGCAAGGCCGGCGAGCAGCACGCGATGATGTTCGGCTGGTCGGGCGACAACGGCGATCCGGACAACTTCTTCGTGCCGCTGCTCGGCTGCTCGGCGGTCAAGGGCGGCGGCAACGTCGCGCGCTGGTGCCACGAGGGCTTCGAGAGGCTGATCCAGAACGCCAAGCTGGCGACGCGGCAGAACGACCGAGCGGGCTTCTACGGGCGCGCGCAGGAGGTGGTGAAGGAAGAGGCGCCGTGGATCCCGATCGCGCACTCGGTCCGCTTCGACGCGGTCCGGAAGGAAGTGCAGGGCTACAAGATGGACGCCACCGCGCACCACTTCTTCCACAAGGTGGACATGCCGGCGCAGTGACCGGCGCGCGGGCGGCGCCTTGCTCTCGTTCATCCTGAAGCGGGCCGGCCTGGTCGTCCCGACCTTCCTCGGCATCACGCTCTTCGTCTTCGCCCTGATCCGCCTGATCCCGGGCGATCCGGTCGAGGCGCTCTCGGGCGAGCGCGGCATGACCGAGGAGCGCTACCGGCGCCTGCTGCACGAGTTCGGCCTCGACCGGCCTCTGCCGGTGCAGTACGGCGACTACGTCTGGCGCGCCCTGCACGGCGACCTCGGCATCTCGACGATCACGCACGAACCGGTCTTTGCCGAGTTCATGGCGCGCTTTCCGGCCACGGTCGAGCTCTCGGCGGTGGCGATGCTGCTGGCCCTGGTGATCGGCATCCCGGCCGGCATCGTCGCCGCGGTCAAGCGCAACACGGTCTGGGACTACTCGGTGATGGGCGCATCGCTGACCGGCTACTCGATGCCGATCTTCTGGTGGGGCCTGCTGCTCATCCTCACCTTCTCGGTGACGCTCGGCTGGACGCCGGTGTCCGGCCGCATCGCCATCCGCTACGACATCGCGCCGGTGACCGGCTTCATGCTCGTCGACTCGCTGCTCGCCGGCGACAAGGGCGCGTTCCGCAGTGCCCTGTCGCACCTCGTGCTGCCGGCAATCGCCCTCGGCACCATCCCGCTCGCCGTCATCGCGCGCATGACGCGCTCGTCGATGCTCGAGGTGCTGCGCGAGGACTACGTGCGCACGGCCCGGGCCAAGGGCGCCGGCCGCTTTCGCGTCATCGCCATCCACGCCCTGCGCAACGCCCTGATCCCGGTGGTGACGACGATCGGCCTGCAGGTCGGGACGCTTCTCGCCGGCGCCATCCTGACCGAGACGATCTTCGCCTGGCCCGGCATCGGCAAGTGGCTGGTCGAGGCGATCCACCGCCGCGACTACCCGGCGGTGCAGGGCGGCATCCTGATGACGGCGACGATCATCATCGCCGTCAACCTGGTCGTCGACCTGCTCTATGGCGTGATCAATCCGCGGATAAGGCATCGATGAGGCCCCCACGCTCACTCCGTTCGGTGCCCCCCGAGGGGGCGCGGGCGGGCGTGGGGGGACCCGGCGGCCGGCCGCCCGCGTCGGAGGCCCCCGAGCCGCCGTCGCCGCTCGCCGGGCGGGGGGGGGACATAAGGGGCCACCCCGG
>NZ_JANODC010000211.1:0-2548 GCF_031412495.1 Rhizobacter sp.
GTAGGCGGCGCCGAGCTCCTCGAGCCCGAGCAGTTCCGCATGCAGCGTGAGCACGTCGGTGCGGTTGGGCAGGCCGCCGCGCGCCTCCAGGACGTCGAGCAGTTCCTCGAGCATCTCGGGTGTGGTCAGGCGGGTCAGCGCTGCGACGTCGCCTTCGTCCCATGCCGCCTGCAGCGACAGGAAGCGCGAGCGCGCCTCGCCGAGCAGCGCGTCGCCGTCGACGCCGACCGGCAGCGGCCATGCAGGCAGCACCGCAGCCCGATGCACGGATCGCACGACCGGCAGGGCCGCCTCCGAAGAGTCGTGGGCGCGCAGTCGATGCCGCCCGGCAAGGAGCAGCGACGCCAGAGCCAGCGCGGCACCCGTGGCGAAGGCGGCGATGCCTGCGTCGCCCTGGTGCAAGCCGAGCACCGCCCAGACGGCGGCGAGCACCCCGATCCAGGTCGAGAGGCCAGCGAAGATCGTCGCGCCGGCACCCGCCGCGGCCGCCGGCGTGCTGCCGAGAAGCAGCGGCAGGCCGACGCCGATCGACGCCGCGCGGCGCCAGTGCCGCGGCGCTATGGCGAGCCGCACGGTCAGCACTTGATCCCCACGTGCACGGCGGCGACGCCGGCGCTGAGGTTGTGGACGTCGACGTGGCCGAAGCCAGCTGTCTTCATCATCGCCTTCAGCTCGGCCTGGCCCGGGTGCATGCGGATCGACTCGGCGAGGTAGCGGTAGCTCGGCGCGTCGCCGGCGACCCAGCCCCCGATGCGCGGCAGGACCTTGAACGAATACCAGTCGTAGGCCTTGCTCAGCGGGGCGGCCACCTTCGAGAACTCGAGCACGACCAGCCGCCCGCCGGGCTTCAGCACCCGGGCCATCTCGGCCAGCGCCTTGTCCTTGTGCGTCATGTTGCGCAGGCCGAAGCCGACGCTGACCAGATCGAACGAGCCGGTTGCGAACGGCAGCGCCTCGGCGTCGCACATCGTCGTGGGCAGGAGCAGGCCTTCGTCGATCAGGCGGTCGCGGCCCTGGCGCAGCATCGCCTCATTGATGTCGGTGTGGACGACGAGCCCGGTCTTGCCGACGGGCTTGGCGAACGCGCGGGCCAGGTCGCCCGTGCCGCCGGCGATGTCGAGCACCTTCTGCCCCGGGCGCACGTTCGCGACCGCCACCGCATAGGCCTTCCATGCCCGGTGCAGGCCGAGCGACATGAGGTCGTTCATCAGGTCGTACTTCGGCGCGACCGAATCGAAGACGCCGCGCACCCGCTCCGCCTTGGCCCTTGCATCGACCGTGCGGTAGCCGAAATGGGTGTCGCTCATCGCGGGATCAATGCGAATGGCCGCACGATGACGCCGCCGCGGTGCCGGCCATCGGCGCGTCGCGGTCGACGCCCTGGTCGACGAGGCGCTTCTCGTACTTGCGCCAGAGGTCTTCCTGCTGCGAACCGAGGAAGTAGAGGTAATCCCAGGAGAAGATGCCGGAGTCGTGGCCGTCGGAAAAGCGTGGCTGGACGGCGTAGTTGCCGACCGGCTCCAGGGCGGTCAGCTCGACCTCGCGCTTGCCGGTCTGCAGCACCTCCTGCCCGGGCCCGTGCCCCTGGACCTCGGCGGACGGCGAATAGACGCGCATCAGCTCGAAGGGAATGCGAAAGGTGCTGCCGTCGCCGAAGCCGACCTCTAGCACGCGGCTGCGCTGGTGAACCGTGATCGACGTGGGAGGCGTGGCGCGATCGTTCATGAGCCGGCGAAGTGTAGGGCCCCTCCCTCTCGGAGGGAGGGGTTGGGGAGGGAGCAACCCTGTCCGCTTGCGGGTTTGGTAGGGGCGGCGCAACCGCTCACACCAGGACCCGCTCGATGCCGCCTTCGTTGGCCAGGGCCACGTAGTCCGGCATCCAGTCCTCGCCGAGGATGCGGCTGGCCATCTCGACGACGATGTAGTCGGCCTCGAGCAGGCCGTTGACGAGATCGCCCTTGTAGCGCTGCAGGCCCTGCAGGCAGCTCGGGCACGAGGTGAGGATCTTCACGTTGCCCTTGGCGCCGAGGGCCGGGGCCATCGCGCGCAGCGCCTGCTCGTCCTTCCTCAGCTCCTCTTCCTTGCTGAAGCGAACCTGGGTCGCGATGTCGGGCCGGTTGATGCCGAAGGTGCCGCTCTCGCCGCAGCAGCGACCGCTCTTCTTCACGCTGTCGCCGACCAGCGCCTTGACGGTCTCCATCGGGTCGCGCAGCTTCATCGGGCTGTGGCACGGGTCGTGGAAGAGGTAGCCCGGGGCGGCGGCGTCGGGGGCCCCGGCGCCGCCGAGGGTGATCCCCTTCTCGAGCAGGAACTCATGGATGTCGATGATCCGGCTGCCCGGGAAGATCTTGTCGAACTCGTAGCCCTGCAGCTGGTCGTAGCAGGTGCCGCAGCTCACGACCACGGTCTTGATGTCGAGGTAGTTGAGGGTGTTGGCGACGCGGTGGAAGAGGACCCGGTTGTCGGTGATCATCTTCTCGGCCTTGTCGAAGTCGCCCGAGCCGCGCTGCGGGTAGCCGCAGCACAGGTAGCCGGGCGGCAGTACCGT
>NZ_JANODC010000212.1:0-12141 GCF_031412495.1 Rhizobacter sp.
TGGCGCGACAGCCTGCCGTCACGCCGCCAGCCCGGTCTCGCGCTCCAGCTGGGCGGCGACCTTGGGCTCGAAATTCTTCAGGTGCGCGATGATCCGCTTGGCCTTCTCGGGCTCCTTGCGGTTCGCGTGCACGCGCGCGAGCTGGTACCAGCCGAAGGGGCTGAGCGGCTGCAGCTCGGTGTTCTTCTTCAGGGCGACCACGGCGTCTTCGAGCCGGCCCTGCTGGATCAAAGTCAGCGCCAGCCCGTACCAGGCGCGATCGAGCTTGGGCTCGAGGTCGAGGGCACGCCGGAACGCCGCCTCGGCGGCGGCGTGCTCGCCCAGCCGGTCGCGGAGAAAGCCGAGGTTGAACCAGTGGGCCGCACGGCGGGTCGGGTGCGCTTCGACCAGGCGCTGGGCGTCCGCCGCGGCCAAGGCGGTGCTGCCTTCTTCGGCGAGGAGGTGGGCCCGGCTGGCCAGCGCATACGCGTCGCTCGGGAAACGGGAGAGCATCCGGTCGAAGACGGATCGGGCGGCGGCGCGCCGCCCGACCACGAGCAAGGCCATGGCGCTCAGCTTCAGCCAGGCGTAGTTCCAGGTGCTCGGCCTCACCGGCATTGGTCGATCCCCACGCGAAGACAGATGTCGATCTTCGCTATTGTTGTCACCATCCAGATCGACGCAAGAAGGGCAAACGCGGCCAGCGGAACGTGTCGGTCCACGACAACGCGCGGCGTCATGAAGCGAACTGCCTTGATGACCGGGTTGGTCAGCACCTGCAGAAGGCGGTAAAAGAAGTTCTGCTCCCGCTTGGCCCCGGCAAGAAGGCCGAGGAGGAACTGCCCCGCCAGCGCCATCAGAGCGATCTCCGCCAGCAGCTTGATTGCGGAAACGGTCAACAACAGCATGGTCGGCCGAGACGTCCTGCCTGTCGGGTGACTGTGCGGCAGGGGTGGAGGGCGCATGATAAGACCGGCATTCTGCATGGGCACCGGCTCAGTACAAACCCTCGAGCGCTAGGCGAACAGGCCGCGATGCCTTTCGCGGAGCACGTTCTTCTGCACCTTTCCCATCGCGTTGCGCGGCAGCTCGGCGTCGATGAAGATCGCCTTCGGCACCTTGAACGACGCGATGCGCGCCTTCAGCACCTTCGTCAGGGCGGCAGGGTCGAGTGCCTCGCCCGACCGCGGCACGACGATGCCGACGACCGCCTCGCCGAAGTCGCCGTGCGGCACGCCCACGACGGCGCTCTCGGCGACGCCGGGGAGCTCGTTCAGGACGCTCTCGATCTCGGCCGGGTAGACGTTGTAGCCGCCGCTGATGATGAGGTCCTTGCTGCGGCCGACGATGCGGACGTAGCCCCGCTCGTCGACGAGGCCCACGTCGCCGGTGCGGAACCAGCCGTCCTCGGTGAACTCCTCGCGCGTCTTCTCGGGCATCTGCCAGTAGCCGGCGAACACGTTCGGTCCGCGCACCTCGATCGCCCCGGGGGTTCCGGGCGGGCAGGGCTTGCCGCCGTCGCCGCTCACGCGCAGACCGACGCCGGGGAGCGGGAAGCCGACCGTGCCGCCCCTGCGCTCGCCGTCGGCCGGATCGCAGGGATTCGAGGTCAGCATCACCGTCTCGCTCATCCCGTACCGCTCCAGGATCGTGTGGCCGGTGCGGTCGCGGAACTGGTCGAAGGTGTCGATGAGGAGCGGCGCGGAGCCGCTGATGAAGAGGCGCATGTTCCGGCACGCCTGGCGCGTCAGGCCGGGCTCGGCGAGGAGGCGGACGTAGAGCGTCGGCACGCCCATGAAGACGGTGGCGCGCGGCAGGAGCTCGGCGACCCGGGCGGCGTCGAAGCGGCCGAGCCAGAGCATGCGGGCCCCGGCGAGCAGCGCCCCGTGCGAGGCGACGAACAGGCCGTGCACGTGGAAGATCGGCAGCGCGTGGATGAGCACGTCGCCGCCCTCGGCCGGTGTGCGCCAGCCCCAGTAGCTCTTCAGCGTCGCGGCGTTCGATGCGAGGTTGCCGTGCGTCAGCATCGCCCCCTTGGCCCGGCCGGTCGTGCCGCTGGTGTAGAGGATGGCGGCGAGGTCGTCGGGCCGCCGCGAAACCGGCTCCTGGGTGGCCGGGAAATGCGTGGCTCGATCGAGCAGGGTGCCCTCGCGGTCGTCGCCGAGGGTAAAGACGTAGGTCGTCTCCGCAGCGAAGGCGAGCTTCGAGGCCCAGGCGAAGTCCTTCGGCGCGCACACGAAGACCGCCGGCCTGGCGTCGCGCAGGAAGTAGGCGATCTCGTCGGTCTTGTAGGCGGTGTTGAGCGGCAGGTACACATAGCCGGCGCGCAGCACGGCCAGGTAGAACAGCAGCGACTCGACCGACTTCTCGGCCTGCACCGCGATGCGGCTGCCCGGCTCCAGCTCGAGCGAGGCGAGCAGGTTGGCCAGCATCGCCGTCGCCCGCTCGATGTCGCGCCAGGTGTAGACCGATCCGGCCTCGACGTTCTCGATCGCCGCCGAGTCCAGCTCGGCCGGGAAGCCCCCGCGCAGTGCGACGAAGAGGTTCGCGTTCGCTACCTTCTCCATCATCCGTCGAGCTTGGCGCCGGAGGTGCGCACCACCTCGGCCCAGCGCTTCACCTCGCTGCCGACGAAGCGGCCGAAGGCGTCGCCGTAGAGGTTGGGCATCTCGGTCCCGAGGCCCGTCCACAGGGTCTGCAGATCCGGGGTGGAGAACGCCTTCTTCATTTCGGCCTGCATCTGGTCGACGATCTCCTTCGGCGTGCCCTTCGGGGCCCAGAGTCCGTACCAGGTCGCGACCTGGTAGCTGGCCAGGCCCTGCTCGGCGGCAGTGGGCAGGTCGGCGAAGCCCGGCGCGCGCTTGCTCGATGCTGCTGCGAGGGCACGGATGCGGCCGCTCTTGATGTGCGCCGACGACGAGCCGAGGCCGTCGAACATCACGTCGACCTGGCCGGTGATCAGATCCTGCAGGGCGGGCCCGGCGCCGCGGTAAGGGATGTGCGTGATAAAGGTCTTGGTCTGCAGCTTGAACAGCTCGCCGGCGAGATGGTGCGACGTACCGTTGCCGGCCGAGGCGTAGTTCAGCTTGCCGGGGTTCTTGCGCGCCAGTTCGAGGAAGCTCTTGAGGTCGGTGGCGGCGACACGCTGCGGATTGACGACGATCACCTGCGGCACGCTCGAGATCAGCCCCACCGGGATGAAGTCGGCCTCGATCGAATAGTCGAGCTTCGGGTACATCGACGGCGCGATGGCGTGGTGCACCGCGCCCACGAAGAAGGTATAGCCGTCGGGCGCCGCCTTGGCGGCCATGCCCGCGCCGACGGTGCCACCGGCCCCGCCCTTGTTGTCGATGATCACCTGCCGGCCCAGGTTGCGCGAGAGCACGGCCGTCAGGGGGCGCGCGAAGGCGTCGGTGCCCCCGCCCGCCGGGAACGGCACGATGAAGGTCACCGGGCGCGCCGGCCAGGCCTGGGCCCGGGCCACCGGCCAGGCGAACGGCGCGGCCAGGGCCGATCCGGCCGCTGCAGCCTGCAGCAGGCTACGCCGGCCAGGCGAGAAGTCGAAGGACGGGGGCATGCAATCTCCGTGGTGCGAGGACGAGTGGCGACCCATTCTTCTTGCCTCGCAACAGGCGTCAATCCCGAATAGCACGCATCCGCGGGACGTCGTCGGCGGCACGCCGCCTGCCAGCGGACGCAGCGGGCCTCGCGCCGTGACGCGGCTGTTCAGCCCCTCGAACGCCGAACGATCCCCTAAACTCCGCCGCCTCGCGCCCCTCGGCCGTCGCATCAAGGAGAGTCCCATGAACGTCAGCCGCCTGCTCGCCGCCACCGTGGCGGCGCTCTGCGCCAGCCTGCCCGCAGCCGCGCAGAACAAGAACGAGATCCGCATCGCCCACATCTACAGCAAGACCGGGCCGCTCGAGGCGTACGCCAAGCAGACGCAGACCGGCCTCATGATGGGGCTCGAGTACGCGACCAACGGCACGATGACCGTCGCCGGCAAGAAGCTGGTCGTCATCGAGAAGGACGACCAGGGCAAGCCCGACGTCGGCAAGAGCCTGCTGGCCACCGCCTACGGCGACGACAAGGCCGACATCGCCATCGGCCCGACCTCCTCCGGAGTCGCGCTCGCGTTGCTGCCGGTGGCCGAGGAGTACAAGAAGATCCTGCTCGTCGAGCCCGCCGTCGCCGACTCGATCACCGGCGACAAGTGGAACCGCTACATCTTCCGCACCGGCCGCAACAGCTCGCAGGACGCGATCGCCAACGCCGTCGCCCTCGACAAGGACAACGTCACGATCGCCACCATCGCCCAGGACTACGCATTCGGCCGCGACGGCATCAAGGCCTTCAAGGACTCGCTCAAGAAGGCCAAGATCGTCCACGAGGAATACCTGCCGCAGAACACGAGCGACTTCACCGCCGGTGGCCAGCGCGTCATCGATGCGCTCAAGGACAAGCCAGGCCGCAAGATCATCTACTTCTACTGGGCCGGCGCCGGCAACCCGCTCAAGGTCGCCGACATGGACCTCAAGCGCCACAACATCGAGGTCGCGGCCGGCGGCAACATCCTGCCGGCGATGGTTGCGTACAAGCCCTATGCCGGCATGGAAGGGGCCACTTACTACTACTTCGGCCTGCCCAAGAACCCGGTCAACGAGTGGCTGGTTGCCAACCACTACAGCAAGTTCAAGACCCCCCCGGACTTCTTCACCGCCGGCGGCATGAGCGCCGGCATCGCCGTCGTCGAGGCATTGAAGAAGAGCGCGGGCGACACCAACACGGAGAAGCTCATCAAGACGATGGAGGGCATGAGCTTCGAGACGCCCAAGGGCAAGATGACCTTCCGCAAGGAGGACCACCAGGCCATGCAGTCGATGTTCCACACCCGGATCAAGAACGATCCGGCGTTCGCCTGGGGCGTGCCCGAGATGGTGCGGGAGATCAAGCCCGAAGAGATGAACGTCCCGATCAAGAACAAGCGCTGACTCCGGTGCGGCGCCGGCGCACGTGACCCCTCCGTGCTCGAGACCCGCGACCTCACCGTCCGGTTCGGCGGCCACGTCGCCGTCGACCGCGTGTCCTGCGCCTTTCAGCCGGGCACGCTGACGGCGATCGTCGGGCCGAACGGCGCCGGCAAGACGACCTACTTCAACCTGATCTCCGGCCAGCTGCGCGCCAGCGCCGGCTCGGTCCGGCTCGACGGCCGCGACATCACCTCGGAGACGGTGTCGGCGCGCACCCACCTCGGCCTCGGCCGGGCCTTCCAGCTGACGCAGCTGTTCCCGAACCTGTCGGTGCTCGAGAACGTGCGCCTGGCGGTGCAGTCGCGCCGGCACGAGGGGCTGAGCCTGTTCGCCGTCTGGCTCGATCGGCGGGAGACGCTGGCCCGGGCGCGCGAGCTGCTCGAGCGGGTGCGCCTGGGCGAGCGTGCCGACGCTCCGGCCAGCAGCCTGCCGCACGGCGACCAGCGCAAGCTCGAGGTGGCGATGCTCATCGCCCTGGAGCCCAGCGTCTACATGTTCGACGAGCCCACTGCCGGCATGAGCGTCGACGACGTGCCGGTGATCCTCGAGCTCGTGCGCGGGCTGAAGGCCGACCGCGACAAGACCATCCTGCTCGTCGAGCACAAGATGGACGTCGTGCGCGAGCTCGCCGACCGCATCATCGTGCTGCACAACGGCCAGCTCGTCGCCGACGGGGAGCCGGCCGCGGTGATCGCGTCGCCCATCGTCCAGCAGGCCTATCTCGGGCTGGCGCCCGAGGCCGCGCCGGCATGAGCACCACCGCCAGGCCGATCCTCGAGCTCGCCGGCGTGCACACGCACATCGGCGCGTACCACATCCTGCACGGGGTCGACTTCGCCGTGCCGGCGGGCGAGGTGACGATGCTGCTCGGCCGCAACGGCGCCGGCAAGACGACGACGCTGCGCACCATCATGGGCCTGTGGAAGGCGTCGAACGGGAGCGTCGTCTTCGACGGCCAGCGCATCAACGGGCCGGGCGCGGCCGGCGACGCGTCGGCGCCCGCCCGCGGCACGCCGGAGATCGCCCGGCTCGGCATCGCCTACGTGCCGGAGAGCATGGGCATCTTCTCCGACCTGAGCGTCGGCGAGAACATGCTGCTGGCGGCGCGCGCGGCGCGAAGTTTCGACGGGCTCGACGCGGCCCGGCTCGACTGGCTGTTCGGCCTCTTCCCGGCCCTGAAGAAGTTCTGGCTCCATCCGGCCGGCAAGCTCTCGGGCGGGCAGAAGCAGATGCTGGCCATCGCCCGGGCGATGGTCGAGCCGCGCCGCCTGCTCCTCATCGACGAGCCGAGCAAAGGCCTCGCACCCTCGATCGTGCAGAACCTGATCTCGGCGCTGCGCGAGCTGAAACGGACGCAGACGACCGTGCTGCTCGTCGAGCAGAACTTCGCCGTCGCCCGGGCCCTCGGCGACAGTGTCGCGGTGATGGACGACGGCCGCGTCGTGCACCGCGGCGGCATGGCCGAGCTCGCCGACGACGCAGCCCTGCAGCATCGCCTGCTCGGGCTCTCGCTCGGCGCCCACCACTGACCGCAGGGACCACCGCATGAGCACCGTCGCCAGCCCTGTCGCCACCGCCGCGTCCGCCGCGGACGCGATCCCGAAGACGCGCTTCGACGCCGTGCCGCTGCTGCTGACCGCGGCGCTGGCGCTGCTCGCCTGGCCGTTCGTAGGCTCGTCGTCGACCTGGCTGACGCTGACCATCGCCGGCCTGGCGATGGGCATGATCATCTTCATCACGGCGTCGGGCCTGACCCTCGTCTTCGGCCTGATGGACGTGCTCAACTTCGGCCACGGCGTCTTCATCGCCCTCGGCGCCTTCGTCGCGACGACGCTGTTCGCCGCCTCGGGCGACTGGGCCACGGCGAACCACCTCGGCACCAACCTCGCCGTCGTCGCGCTGGCGATGGTCGCGGCGATGGTCCTCGCCGGCGCCATCGGCTGGGGCTTCGAGCGGTTGCTCGTGCGTCCGGTCTACGGCCAGCACCTGAAGCAGATCCTGGTGACGATGGGCGGCCTGATCATCGGCGAGGAGCTCATCAAGATCGTCTGGGGGCCGGCGCAGATCCCGCTGCCGCCGCCGGAGGCGCTGCGCGGCTCGATCCTCCTCGGCAACGCCAGCGTCGAGAAGCTCCGCCTCGTCGCCGTCGTCGTCGGCGCGGTCGTGCTGCTGGGGCTGCTGTACACGCTCAATCGCACCAAGATCGGCCTGCTCATCCGCGCCGGCGTGCAGGACCGCGAGATGGTCGAGAGCCTGGGCTACCGGATCCGCCGCCTCTTCGTCGGCGTCTTCGTCGCCGGCTCGGCGCTCGCCGGCCTGGGCGGGTGCCTGTGGGGCATGAACCAGCAGATCGTCGTTCCGCAGATCGGCGCCCAGGTCAACGTGCTGATCTTCATCGTCATCATCATGGGTGGCCTCGGCTCGACGCTGGGCTGCCTGGTCGGGGCCTTGCTCGTCGGCCTGATGACGAACTACGTCGGCTTCCTGGCGCCCAAGGTGACGATGTTCTCCAGCATCGGACTCATGGTCGCCGTGCTGCTCTGGCGCCCGCAGGGGCTCTATCCCGTGACCAGCCGCTGACCGCACCATGCTCGCCCGCCTGCTCTCGCACGACCTGCCGCGCAACCGCTGGCTGGCGCTGCTGCTCGCCGCCATCGTCGTCGGCCTGGCCCTGACGCCGTTCATCTTCCCGGGCACCAAGGCCCTCAACGTCGCCGCCAAGATCATCGTCTTCATCGTCCTGGTCGCCAGCTTCGACCTGCTGCTCGGCTACACCGGCATCGTCAGCTTCGCGCACACGATGTTCTTCGGGATCGGGGCCTACGGCATCGCCATCTGCAGCATCCGGATGGGCCCGGGCTGGCCGGCGGTGGTCGCCGGCACCCTCGGGGCGCTGGCGCTGTCGGCGCTGCTGTCGCTCCTGATCGGCCTGTTCAGCCTGCGCGTCAAGGCGATCTTCTTCGCCATGATCACGCTCGCCGTCGCTTCGGCCTTCCTGACCCTGGCGTCGCAGCTGTCCGACGTCACCGGCGGCGAGGACGGGCTGACGTTCAAGGTTCCGGAGGCGCTGCAGCCGGGCACCGCGTACGCGGCCGAGCCCTTCCTCGGCGCCGCCATCGACGGCCGCTTCCTCACCTACTACCTCCTCTTCTTCGCGGCCCTGGTGCTGGTGCTGACGTTGCTGCGCATCGTCAACTCGCCGTTCGGCCGCGTCCTGCAGGCGATCCGCGAGAACGACTTCCGGGCCGAGGCGATCGGCTACCGCACCGTCGTCTACCGCACGCTCGCCAGCGTCCTCTCGGCCCTGTTCGCGACGCTCGCCGGCGTCCTGCTCGCGCTCTGGCTGCGCTACAACGGGCCGGACACGACGCTGTCGTTCGAGATCATGCTCGACGTGCTGCTCATCGTCGTCATCGGCGGCATGGGCACGATCTACGGCGCCGTCGTCGGCAGCGTGCTGCTGGTCCTGGCCCAGAACTACCTGCAGGACCTGATGAAGCTCGGCGCCACCGCCGTCGAAGGCGTGCCGGTGCTGGCGCAGGTCGTCTCGCCCGACCGCTGGCTGCTCTGGCTGGGCATCCTCTTCGTGCTCTCGGTGTACTACTTCCCGAGCGGCGTCGTCGGCCGCCTGCGCGCGATGCGGGGCGCGGGGCCGGCCAAGCGCTGAACCGGCGCCGTCATACTTCGTCGGCTGGCACGCATCTCGCGTGCCTCGCCCCGTCATAGAGCGAACAGGAGTCAGCGTGCAGATCCGGGTCGGGTTCGAGATGGCGTTCCGCTGCCCGCAGCCGACGCCGATGCTGCTGGTCCTGAACATTCACCACGAGCGTGCCTCCGACCTCGTCCGGCCCGACCTCATCCTCACCACACCGGCGGTGCCGATGTCGTCGTACCGCGACCTGTTCGGCAACTGGTGCAGCCGCATCCTCGCGCCGGCCGGCCGCATCGTCATCCGCACCGATGCCCTGGTCAGCGACAGCGGCCTGCCGGACGTGGTGGCGCCCGACGCGGTGCAGACGCCGATCGAACACCTGCCCGAGTCGACGCTGGTCTTCCTGCTCGGCAGCCGCTATTGCGAGACCGACCAGCTCTCGGAGATCGCCTGGCAGCGCTTCGGCCACGGCCCGACCGGCTGGGCCCGCGTCCAGGCGATCTGCGACTTCGTGCACCGGCACATCGAGTTCGGCTACCACCATGCGCGCCGCACCCGCACCGCCTGGGAGGCGTACAACGAAGGGGTCGGCGTCTGCCGCGACTACGCCCACCTGGCGGTGGCGCTTTGCCGCTGCATGAACATCCCCGCCCGCTACTGCACCGGCTACCTCGGCGACATGGGCACCGAGCCGCCGTACGGGACGATGGATTTCGCCGGCTGGTTCGAGGCCTGGCTCGGCGACCGCTGGTACACCTTCGACGCGCGCAACAACGTGCCGCGCATCGGCCGGGTGCTGATGGCGCGCGGCCGCGACGCCTGCGACGTCGCCCTGTCGAGCACCTTCGGCCCGAACACGCTCGAGCACTTCAAGGTCTGGGCCGACGAGGTCGTGCCCGCCTAGCTTCCTTCTGCGGGCCCGGCGCCGCAGATCGCCGGCAGCACGACACCGATCGGCTCGCGCAGCACCGCATCGGCCACGCCGTCCATGGCCGTCGGCTGGTTGTTGACGATGACGATCCGCGCACCGGCACGGGCCGCGATCGGCACCATGCCGGCGACCGGATAGACCTGCAGGGTCGTGCCGACGGCGAGCAGCAGGTCGGCTTCGGCGGCGACGTCCATGGCCCGGGCGATCACCTGCGGGACAAGCGCTTGCCCGAACGAGATCGTGTCGCTCTTCAGGATGCCGCCGCAGTCGCTGCAGTGCGGGTCCGCCTCGCCGGCGCGGACGCGCTCGAGCGCGTCCTGCATCGGCGCGCGGCGGCCGCAGCCCCAGCACATCACGCGCCGCATCGTCCCGTGCACCTCGATCACGCGCTCGGGCGACTGGCCGGCGAGCTGGTGCAGCTCGTCGATGTTCTGCGTCACGAGGGCATGCAGCTTGCCGCGCCGCTCGAGCTCGACCAGGGCGCGATGGCCCGCGTTCGGCTGCGCGGTCCAGGCGCCGTGGTCGACGCGCGAGCGCCAGGCCGCCTTGCGGACCTCCGCGTCGGCCAGGTAGTTCTGGATCGTCGACTGCTTCTCGGCCGCCGGGTTGCGCGTCCACACGCCCTGCGGGCCGCGGAAGTCGGGGATGCCTGAGTCGGTGGAGATGCCGGCGCCGGTGAGAACCACGACCCGGCGGGCCGAGGCCATCCATTGCGCGACGGTGGAGAGAAGGGTGGACATGCGGAGGCGGAGTCGAATGCGTGGCGAGCATCCTAGCGAGGGAAAACGCTAGAACGGGGCGGGCGGACCGGTGCCTAGACTGTCGTAACTAATAGCTTACTTAGGACGAGGTCGGCATGTCATCTCCCCATCGGCTCCCCGGGCGAATCGAGGACGAAGCGCACCTCGAGGACCTGCTGTCCACCCCGTCGCAGGCGCTGATCGACGATCTCGCGCGGCTCGACGGCGACATCGTCGTCCTCGGAGTCGCCGGCAAGGTCGGCCCGACACTGGCGCGCATGGCGAAGCGGGCGGCGCCCGGCAAGCGCGTCGTCGGCGTGGCGCGCTTCTCCGAAGCCGGGCTCTCCGAGCAGATGCAGTCCTGGGGCATCGAGACGATCCGCTGCGACCTGCTCGAGCCGGAGTCCGTCGCCCGCCTGCCGAAGCTGGCCAACGTGGTCTACATGGCCGGCAAGAAGTTCGGAACGGACTCCGACCCGTCCTTCGCCTGGGCCATGAACACGCTGGTGCCGGCCACGGTGGCGCGCGAGTTCAAGGCATCGCGCATCGTCGCGTTCTCGACCCTGTGCGTCTATCCGTTCGCTCCGGTCGTGTCGCACGGCTGGGACGAGTCCGTTCGGCCGGGGCCCATCGGCGACTATGCGAATTCCTGTGTCGGCAGGGAGCGGGCGTTCGAGTACGGCTCGCGCGTCTGGGGTACGCCGGGCCGTCTGATCCGCCTCAACTACGCGATCGACATGCGCTACGGCGTCCTCGTCGACATCGCCAACTGGGTCTTCAGCGGCACGCCGATCGACATCGAGACCGGCCACGCCAGCGTGATCTGGCAGGGCGATGCCAACGAGCAGATCCTTCGCTCGCTGCTCCATTGCACGACGCCGACGTCGCCGCTCAACGTCGGCGGCCCCGAGCTGGCGAGCGTGCGCATGGTGGCCGAGGAGTTCGGCCGCCGCTTCGGGAAGAAGCCCGTCTACTCGGGTGTCGAACAGCCCACGGCCTGGGTCAACAACACGCTTCAGGCGCAACGCCTGTTCGGCTATCCGCGCGTGGCCCTGGCCACGATGCTCGACTGGGTGGCCGACTGGATCAGTCGCGGCATGCCCCAGCACGGCAAGCCCACCGGCTACCAGGTCCGTGCCGGCGCCTTCTGAACCGACGGCGGCCGCCATGGACGCCAGCGCAACGGGCCTGATGGCCTTCTGGTCGAACATCGATCCGGCCGACCAGCTCGCGTTCCAGCGCTGGCACAACTGCGAGCACATTCCGGAGCGGGTGGGGATCGACGGCTTCCTGCGCGGCCGGCGGTACCGATCGACGCTCGACAGCGACCGCTTCCTGATGTTCTACGAGACCCGCGACCCGCAGGTCCTCGGCAGCGCCCCGTACCTCGCTGCACTGAACGCGCCCACGGCGCGGACACGCGAAGCGCTGGCCTGGTTTCGCAAGCCGGCGCGCAGCGTCTACCGCCTCGAACAGACGGCCGGCCCGTCCCTGCGAGGCGCCTCGGCGGCCTTGGCGACGATCCGCTTCGACATCGGCGACTCCGCTGCTTCGGACGCTCGCGGTGACGCGGCCGGAGCGATCGACAACGCGCGGCTCGACATGCTCCTGGAGAGCGGCCTGTTCGACCGGGTGCGCATCTATCGCAGCGAGGGCAAGGCCCAGACCACGCTGACCAACGAGTCGGCGATCCATGGCGCGCTTCCGCCCGCGCTCGACGGCCTCCTGCTCGGCGAATCGGCCGAGCTCGGCCTGGCCGACCGGCCCGAGGTCGGGGAGCGCCTGCAGCAGCTGCTGTCGCGCGCCTTT
>NZ_JANODC010000213.1:0-1504 GCF_031412495.1 Rhizobacter sp.
TGATCGTCGAGGTCAGCGGCAACAACGACGCCGACTTCGGCTTCCAGTGGCAGGGGCTCATCGGCAACCGGAACGACAAGAACATCATCGGCGGCGGCACCAACTTCACCGGCGGTGGCGGCAACATCCTCGACATCGCCGGCAGCGTCGCCACGGGGACGGCAGCTGGGGCAGCTTCTGCGCTCGCGCAGCTCGGCGAAGGTTTCAACATAGGCCTGGTCCGCAATTACGGCGGCATCTACGGCCTCTCGGCGATCGCGCGCTTTCTGCAGTCGCAGGCCAACACCAACATCACCTCGACCCCGAACCTGGTCACGCTCGACAACGAGGAAGCCAAGATCATCGTCGGCAGCAACGTGCCCTTCGTGACCGGCCAGTTCACGAACACCGGCACGGCCCTGTCGAACCCGTTCCAGACCATCGAGCGCAAGGACGTCGGCATCACCCTGCGCATCCGGCCGCAGATCAGCGAGAACGGCTCGATCCGGATGGCGATCTTCCAGGAATCGTCCAGCCTGGCCTCGGGCACGGCGCCCGGCACGTCGAACGCCGGGCCGTCGACGAACAAGCGCTCCATCGAGTCGAACGTCATCGTCGAGGACGGCCAGATCCTGGTCCTCGGCGGCCTGATCGAGGACACCTACACCGACAACAAGTCGAAGGTGCCGCTGCTCGGCGACATTCCCTACGTCGGAGCGCTGTTCCGCAGCGAGAGCCGGAGCAAGAAGCGGACGAACCTGATGGTCTTCCTGCGTCCGACGGTGATGCGCGACGCCTCGGCCGCGAACCGGCTGTCGGTCGACCGCTACGACCTGATCCGCTCGGCGCAGAGAGACCAGCAGCCGACGCCGAACGTCCTTCTGCCGATCAGCGACGTGCCCATCGTGCCGCCGATCGGCCGTGTCGAGGACACGAAGACGCCGCTGTCGCCGGCGCCGAGCTCGCCGGGCACCGAGCCCGGCGCGCTGCAGCCGCCGCGGCGAGTGCCGAGAGCGAGCGAACCTGCGCCCGCCGTTCCGGTCGTGGTGCCGGTGATCGTCCCGGCCCCGGTCCCGCCGCCTGCCCCTGCGACGGTGCCGCCGCGCTGAGGCACGCCATGGGAGCCCGCCACCCCCTCCCCTACGCCTATGCGAAGGCGCACACCCTCCTGCTCGAGGACGACGGCAGCCGCCTGGTCCTGTGGGCGCCGGAGACAGTCGCCCTGCCCGCGCTCTCGGAAGTGCTGCGCCTGTACGAGATCGACGCCTTCGAGCGCGAGCCGGCGGCGACGCTCTCCGGCCGCATCGCCGCCGCGTACGCCGGCGGCGAATCGAGCGCCGCCACCGTGATCGGCGAAGTCGAGAGCGCCGTCGACCTGTCGCGGATGATGCAGGAGCTGCCGGCGATCGAGGACCTGCTCGAGGCCTCGAACGACGCGCCCATCATCCGCATGCTCAACGCCCTGCTCACGCAGGCGGCCAAGGACGGGGCCAGCGACATCCACATCGAGCCCTACGAGCGCTCG
>NZ_JANODC010000214.1:0-12001 GCF_031412495.1 Rhizobacter sp.
GTTGCTGCCGATCTCCTGGGCGAAGCTGTTGCGGTAGTTCTCGACCAGCCAGACACCCATGACGTTGACGTCGTAGATCTTCCAGCCGGCACCGGCTTTCTCGAGCCGGTAGTCGAGCTGGATCGGATCGCCCTTGCCGCGGATTTCCGTGCGCACCACGACCTCGGCATCGCCGGCAGCGGAGCGCATCGGCTTGAGGTCGACGCTCTGCTCGGCACTGACCTGCGACAGGGCGCCCGAGTACGTGCGCACCAGCAGGACTTTGAACTCGTCCTGCAGGCGCTTCTGCTGCTCGGGCGTCGCCTGGCGCCAGTAGCGGCCGACGGCAGACGCCGTCATCCGCTCGAAGTTGACGTAGGGCAGCACCTTCTGGTCGACCAGCCCGATCACCTTGCGGATGTCGCCGGCCTGGATGGTCTTGTCCGCCTTGACCGCGTCGAGCACGTCGGTCGAGACCTCCTTGATGAGGGCGTCGGGCGCCTTGGCGGCCTGGGCGTGCACGCCGAGCGTCGCGAACGAGAGCGCCGCGGCAGCGAGCCAGCCGGCGATTCGGGAAGAGAACATCAGAAATCCTTTGTCAATGTCCAGGTGAGGCCGCAGGGTGCCTGACTTGGGAGAACCTTGTCGGGCGCGGGACTAAGCCCCCTGACCCTCAACGCGCCACCTGCCGGGCCGGTTCACCGGATGACCGGGCCGACTCAGCGCGGTGCCGAGGCCGGAGCGCCCGGCGCCGAGGCAGGAGTCGCGGCAGCAGGGGGCGCCAGGTTGCCCCGCGCGGCGCCGGCAGCGGCGGAAGCGGCGCGTTCCGGCTGCTCGGGCGTCTCCGGCGCATCGCCGTCGAAGACCAGGCTGCGCCGCCGCTGCAGGTAGGCGTCACGCACGAAGGTGTACTTGTCGAGTGAGATCTCGTCGATGACGCGAGTGGCGCCGAGCAGGCCGGCCCGGGTGTTGACGATCTGCAGCACCGTCAGGCCGATCTGGGTGCCGGTGCCTTCGAAGAAACCCGGCGGAGAAGCAAGCCGGTCGACGGCGATGGCGGCAGCGTCGCGAACCGTCGAGGGCCCGAGGACGGGGAGGACCATGTAGGCGCCGGCGCCCACGCCGTAGCGGCCGAGCGTCTGGCCGAAGTCCTCGTAGTGGTGCTCGAGGCCCATCTCCGAGGCGACGTCGAGGATGCCCAGCAGACCGAACAGCGTGTTCGCGCCCACGCGTGTCGCGTCGTCGAGGCCCGCCTGGACCTTGCCCTGGAGAAGGTTGTTGACCGCCGACCAGGCGTCGGCGAAGTTGGCGAAGAAGTTGCCGATGATCCTGCGGACGGGCTGCGGCGTGACGTTCGCGTAGGCCGTCGCAACCGGCCGGAGCACGGCCTGATCGAGGTCCTCGTTGAAGTTGAAGACCTTGCGGTTCCATTTCTCCCACGGGTCCAGCCGCTGGCCCGGGCCGCCGCGAGCGTCCTGGATCGTCGCGCAGCCCGCCAACAGCGCCAGCACCGCCGCCATCGCCAAGGTCCGAACGCGCATGGGGGCTCTCGACGGTGTCATTTCCTTGCTCCGCTCGCGGCTGGGACGGGGGCCGCCGGTGCCGCACCGGCGTCGGCGGCCTTGCTGAAGAGGAACTGGCTGATGAGGCTCTCCAGCACCACCGCCGATTGTGTCTGCTTGATCTCGTCGCCGGGCTGGAACGATTTTTCCTGCGCCCCGGGTTCGATGCCGAGGTACTGGTCGCCGAGCAGCCCCGAGGTGAGGATGCGCGCCGAGGAGTCGGTCGGGAACTGCACGTCGCGCTGGATCTCGAGACGCACGAGCCCCTGGTAGCGCTGCGGGTCGAGCGTGATCGCGGCGACCCGGCCGACGGTGACGCCGGCACTCTTGACCGGCGCCCTCACCTTCAGGCCGCCGATGTTGTCGAAGCGCGCCGTGAGCGTGTAGCTGTCGCCGGTGCTGAAGCTGCCCAGGTTGGCGGCCTTCAGGGCGAGAAAGACGAGCCCGACCAACCCCAGCAGAACGAACAAGCCGACGAAGATCTCTATGCTTTTCCTGCCCATCGGAATCCCTGGTTGCGACCGGTATGTTGTCAGCTGCCCGGCGTGGTGAACATCAACGCGGTCAGCACGAAGTCCATCATCAGGACGCTCAGCGAGGCGATCACGACGGTCCGTGTCGTCCCGTGCGCCACGCCCTCCGGGGTCGCCTTGGCTTCGTAGCCCTGGTAGAGCGCGACGAAGGTGCAGATGAAGCCGAAGACGATGCTCTTGATGATGCCGTTGCCGATGTCACGGCGCACGTCGACGCCGGACTGCATGATCGACCAGAAGTTGCCGGAGTCGACACCGATCAGCAGCACCGCGACGACATAGGCGCCGAGGATGCCCACGGCCGAAAAGAGGATCGCGAGGATCGGCATGGCGACGATGCCGCCGAGGAAGCGCGGCGCCAGGACGCGGCTCTTGGGGTCGATGGCCATCATGTCCATCGCCGCAAGCTGCTCGCCCGCCTTCATGAGGCCGATCTCCGCGGTCAGCGACGTGCCTGCCCGGCCGGCAAAGAGAAGGGCGGTGACGACGGGACCGAGCTCGCGCGTCAGCGACAGGTTGACGATCAACCCGAGCGATTCCGCCGCGCCGTAGGTGACGAGCGCGTAATACATCTGCAGCGCGAGCACGAAGCCGACGGCGAGCCCCGACGCCAGGATGATGACCAGGGACAGGTTGCCGATGGCATGGATCTGGGCCACCACCAGGTAGGGCCGGCGCAGCGCGGCCGGGCAGGCGCGCAGGAGGTCGACGAAGAAGAACGCGTGGTGGCCGAGGATACGCAGCAGCTCGAGGCCACCCTGTCCGACGCGCGCGACGAAGTTCAAGCGCGGACCCCGAAGTCGTCGGCCAGGCCGGGCGCGGGGTAATGGAAGCGCACCGGCCCGTCGGGCTCGCCGCGGATGAACTGGCGCACCTCGGGATCGTCGGATTCGGCGAGCTGCCCCGGCTTGCCGTGCGCGACCACCTTGCCCTGCGACGACATCAGGTAGGCGTAGTCGCAGATCGCGAAGCACTGCTCGACGTCGTGAGAGACCAGGATGGAGGTCGCGCCGGTCGTGTCGTTGAGGGTCCGGATCAGGTTCGCGGCGACCCCCATCGAGATCGGGTCGAGGCCGGCGAACGGTTCGTCGTACATGATCAGCTCGGGATCGAGGGCGATCGCGCGCGCCAGCGCAACGCGCCGCGCCATCCCGCCCGATACCTCCGAGATGCGCAGCCTGGCGGCGCCGCGCAGCCCGACCGCGTTCAGCTTCATCAGGACGACGTCGCGGATCATGGCCTCGTCGAGGTCGGTGTGCTCGCGCAGAGGGAAGGCGACGTTGTCGAACACGGACAGGTCGGTGAAGAGCGCCCCGAACTGGAACAGCATGCCGAGACGACGGCGCAGCGCGAACAGCTGCGCGGTGTCGCCGGGGTCGATGGGCCGGCCGTCGAACCGGATCGTGCCGCTGCGCACGGGGTAGACGCCACCGATGAGCCGCAGCACGGTCGTCTTGCCGCAGCCCGAACCGCCGAGGATGGCGGTGACCTTGCCGCGCTGGAAGGACATCGAGATGTCGTTCAGGATCGTGCGCCCGCCTTCGTAGCCGAAGACGACGTTCTCGATGTCGACCAGGAGCTCGCCGCTCGCTCGCGCAGGTTCGTCTGCCCGCTGCTGTTCCGACGTCATCGAGTCAGCGCGGCAACTCGCTCTTGCCCATGAGGAAGGCATCGACCGCGTGCGCCGCCTGCCGTCCTTCACGGATCGCCCAGACCACGAGCGACTGGCCGCGGCGCACGTCGCCGGCGGCGAACACCTTCGCCACGCTGGTGGCGTAGCCGCCGATCTCGTCGACGCCGGCGCGGGCGTTGCCGCGGGCGTCGCGCTCGACGCCGAACTCCTCGAGCAGGCTGGCGACCGGGCTCACGAAGCCCATCGCCAGCAGCACGAGCTCGGCCGGGATGATCTGCTCGGTGTCCGGCACCTCGACCATCTTGCCGCCGTCCCACTCGACGCGGACCGCCTTCAGTGCCGTGACCTTGCCCGCCTCGCCGAGGAACTCCTTGGTCGCGATCGCGAACTCGCGCTCGCAGCCTTCCTCGTGGCTGGACGACGTGCGCAGCTTGGTCGGCCAGTAGGGCCAGACGAGCGGCTTGTGCTCGTGCTCGGGGGGCATGGGCATGAGCTCGAACTGGGTCACGCTCTTGGCGCCGTGCCGGTTGCTGGTGCCGACGCAGTCGCTGCCGGTGTCGCCGCCGCCGATCACGACCACGTTCTTGCCGTCGGCGCGGATCTGTGCCTCGACCTGCCCCCCCGCGTTCACCTTGTTCTGCTGCGGCAGGAACTCCATCGCGAAGTGGATGCCGGCGAGATCACGGCCCGGCACGGGCAGGTCGCGCGAACGTTCCGCGCCGCCCGCGAGGACGACCGCGTCGAACTGCGCCTGCAGTTCGCCGGCAGAGATGGCCTGGGTCGACCAGTCCGTGACGCTGCCTTCGAGACGGCGCCCGCCGACGCGGATGCCGGTGCGGAAGACGACGCCCTCGGCCTGCATCTGGGCGACGCGGCGGTCGATGTGGATCTTCTCCATCTTGAAGTCCGGGATGCCGTAGCGCAGCAGCCCGCCGATGGCGTCGTTCTTCTCGAAGACCGTGACCGCGTGGCCGGCACGCGCGAGCTGCTGCGCGGCAGCCATGCCGGCGGGTCCCGAGCCGACGACGGCGACGGTCTTGCCGGTCCGCGCCGCAGGCACCTTCGGCAGGACCCAGCCTTCGGCCCAGGCGCGGTCGATGATCGCGTGCTCGATCGACTTGATGCCGACCGGGTCGTCGTTGATGTTCAGCGTGCACGCGGCTTCGCAGGGCGCCGGGCAGATGCGGCCCGTGAACTCAGGGAAGTTGTTGGTCGAGTCGAGGACGGCCCAGGCCATCTTCCAGTCGGCGCGGTACACGAGGTCGTTGAAGTCCGGGATGATGTTGTTCACCGGACAGCCGCTGTTGCAGAACGGCGTGCCGCAATCCATGCAGCGCGCGGTCTGGACCTTCGCGTCCTCTTCCTTCAGGGTGTGGACGAACTCCCTGAAATTGGTGACGCGCCGAGGCACCGGGTCGTAGCCCTCCTCGACACGATCGAAGTCCAGGAATCCGGTGACGTTGCCCATCGCGATTGCGGATCTTTCTGCTGCTGCGCCGTGCGTCTACTTCGGCGCCGTGACCTTGGCGGCCTTGCCGGCCGTGCGCGCCTTGGCGATCACATCATCGGCAGCGGTCGTCGCGCGGATCTCGCCGAGCGCCGTCATCGCCTTCAGGCTGATCTCGGCAAGCGCCCGCTTGTACTCGTTCGGGAAGACCTTCACGAAACGACCGCGGGCCTCGGCCCAGTGATCGAGGATCTCGCGCGCGCGCAGGCTCCCGGTCCACTTGTGGTGTTCGGAAATCAGGGTTTTGAGGATGGTCTCGTCCGCTTGGTCCTTGTGCCACACGGAGCGCTCAAGTGTCTGCTCCTGGTCGGCGGCGGCGAGGACGCGGCCGAGCGAGACCATGCTCGTGTTGCAGCGCGACGCGAACTGGCCGTCCTCGTCGTACACGTAGGCGATGCCGCCGCTCATGCCGGCTGCGAAGTTGCGCCCGGTCCTGCCGAGCACGACGACCGTTCCGCCGGTCATGTACTCGCAGCCGTGGTCGCCTGTGCCTTCGACGACCGCTGTCGCGCCGGACAGGCGGACGGCGAATCGCTCGCCGGCGACGCCGCGGAAGAAGGCTTCGCCGCTTGTCGCGCCGTAGAGCACGGTGTTGCCGACGATGATGTTCTCGGTCGCGGCGCCGCGGAAGTCGATGCTGGGGCGGATTGCGAGACGGCCGCCGCTCATGCCCTTGCCGGTGTAGTCGTTGGCGTCGCCGATCAGGTAGATCGTGATGCCCTGGGCCAGGAAGGCGCCGAAGCTCTGGCCGCCGGTGCCTTCCATCTGAATGAAGATGGTGTTGTCGGGCAGCCCCTCGGGCCTCCTGCGGATCAGCTCGCCGGAGAGCATGGCGCCGACGGTCCGGTTGACGTTTCGCACCTGCTCGAGCAGCTGCACCTTCTCGCCGCGCTCGAGCGCCGGCGCGCACTTCTGGATCAGCCGCACGTCGAGTGCATTGTCGAGGCCATGGTCCTGCGTCTCGACCTGGCGTCGTGCCACCTCGGGCGGCGCGGCCGGCACGTGCAGGATGCGGCTGAAGTCGAGCCCCCTCGCCTTCCAGTGCGCGATGCCCTTTCGCGTGTCGAGCAGGTCGACCCGGCCGATCATGTCGTCGAAGCTGCGTACGCCGAGCTGCGCCATCAGCTGGCGCGCTTCCTCGGCGACGAAGAAGAAGTAGTTGACCACGTGCTCCGGCCGGCCCTGGAACCGGGCTCGCAGCACCGGGTCTTGCGTCGCCACCCCGACGGGGCAGGTATTCAGGTGGCACTTGCGCATCATGATGCAGCCTTCGGCCACCAGCGGCGCTGTCGCGAAGCCGAACTCGTCGGCGCCGAGCAGGGCACCGATGACGACGTCGCGACCGGTCTTCATCTGACCGTCGGCCTGGACCCGGATCCGGCCGCGCAGCCGGTTCAGGACCAGCGTCTGCTGCGTCTCGGCCAGGCCGAGTTCCCACGGCGTGCCGGCGTGCTTGATCGAGCTCCAGGGCGACGCGCCGGTGCCGCCGTCGTGACCGGCGATGACGACGTGGTCGGCCTTGGCCTTGGCCACGCCGGCGGCGATGGTGCCGACGCCGACTTCGGACACGAGCTTGACGCTGATGCTGGCCCGCGCGTTCGCGTTCTTCAGGTCGTGGATGAGCTGCGCCAGGTCCTCGATAGAGTAGATGTCGTGGTGGGGCGGCGGCGAGATCAGGCCCACGCCCGGCACCGAGTAGCGCAGGCGGCCGATGTACTCGCTGACCTTGCCGCCGGGGAGCTGGCCGCCCTCGCCCGGCTTGGCGCCCTGCGCCATCTTGATCTGCAGCTGGTCGGCCGAGACCAGGTACTCGGTCGTGACGCCGAAGCGGCCCGATGCGACCTGCTTGATCTTCGAGCGCAGCGAGTCGCCCTGCTGCAGCGGGTAGTCGACGACGATGTCCCCCTTGCCGATGATGTCGCCGAAGTGCGTTCCCTCGGCGATCGCCTCGCCGCGCAGCTCGGCGCGGTAGCGGGCCGGGTCCTCGCCGCCTTCGCCGGTGTTGGACTTGCCGCCGATGCGGTTCATGGCGACCGCGAGCGTCGCGTGCGCCTCGGTCGAGATCGAGCCCAGGGACATCGCGCCGGTCGAGAAGCGCTTGACGATCTCCACCGCCGGCTCGACTTCAGCGAGGGGAACGGCCTTCGCCGGGTCGGTCACGAACTCGAACAGCCCGCGCAGCGTCATGTGTCGCTGCGACTGGTCGTTGATGATCCGGGCGTATTCCTGGTAGGTCTCGAAGCGGTTCGAACGGACGCCGTGCTGCAGCTTGGCGATCGCGTCGGGGGTCCACATGTGCTCTTCGCCGCGGACCCGCCAGGCGTACTCGCCGCCGGCGTCGAGCATGTTCTCGAGCACCGGGTCGTCGCCGAAGGCAGCACGATGCATGCGGATGGCCTCTTCGGCAACCGCGAAGATGTCGATGCCGCCGACCTGGCTCGAGGTGCCACGGAAATACTTGTCGACCAGGTCCTTCTCGAGTCCGATCGCTTCGAACAGCTGCGCGCCGCAGTACGACATGTACGTCGACACGCCCATCTTCGACATGATCTTGGACAGGCCCTTGCCGATCGCCTTGATGTAGTTGGCGGTGGCCTTGTCGGTGCCCAGGTTGCTGGGAAGGTCGCCATGCATCGACGCCAGCGTCTCGAGCGCGAGGTACGGATGCACCGCTTCGGCGCCATAGCCGGCGAGGACGGCGAAGTGATGGACCTCGCGCGCCGAGCCGGTCTCCACCACCAGGCCCGCGGTCGTGCGCAGGCCTTCACGCACGAGGTGCTGGTGCACCGCGGACAGCGCGAGCGCCGCCGGCAAGGCGACGTGGTCGCGGCCAAGCTTTCGGTCGCTGATGATGAGGATGTTGTGGCCGCTCTTCAGCGCGTCGACGCTCTCGGCGCAGATCGACGCCAGCTTGGCCTCGATGCCCTCGGCGCCCCACTCCAGCGGGTAGGTGATGTCGATCTCGTAGCTCTGGAACTTGGCGCTCGTGTGCGAGGCGATCGAGCGCAGGCGGTCCATGTCCGCGAAATCGAGGATCGGCTGCGACACCTCCAGGCGCATCGGCGGATTGACGGCGTTGATGTCGAGCAGGTCCGGCTTCGGGCCGATGAACGACACCAGCGACATCACGATGGCCTCGCGGATCGGGTCGATCGGCGGGTTGGTGACCTGGGCGAAGAGCTGCTTGAAGTAGTTGTAGAGCGGCTTGTTCTTGCTGGACAGGACGGCCAGCGGCGAGTCGTTGCCCATCGAGCCGATGCCCTCCTCGCCGGCCTGCGCCATCGGGCTCATCAGGAACTTGCCGTCTTCCTGCGTGTAGCCGAAGGCCTGCTGGCGGTCGAGCAGGGTCTCCGAGAACTGCGGCGGCTTCGGGGCGGCCGGCAGCTCCTCGAGCTTGATCCGGACGCTGTCGACCCACTGCCGGTACGGGCGCGCCGACGCGAACTGGTTCTTCAGTTCCTCGTCGTCGACGATGCGGCCCTGCTCGAAGTCGATCAGGAACATCTTGCCCGGCTGCAGGCGCCACTTCTTGACGATCCGGTTCTCCGGGATCGGCAGGACACCGGTCTCCGAGGCCATGACGACGAGGCCGTCGTCGGTGACGATGTAGCGCGCCGGCCGCAGGCCGTTGCGGTCGAGCGTGGCCCCGATCTGGCGGCCGTCGGTGAACACCATCGCCGCCGGGCCGTCCCACGGCTCCATCATCGCCGCGTGGTACTCGTAGAAGGCGCGCCGCCGCGCGTCCATCGACGTGTGCTGCTCCCACGCCTCGGGAATCATCATCATCACGGCGTGGGCGAGCGAGTAGCCGCTCATCGTCAGCAGCTCTAGGGCGTTGTCGAACGTCGCCGTGTCGCTCTGCCCCTCGAAGGTGATCGGGTAGAGCTTTTGCAGGTCGGCGCCGAGCACCGGCGACTTCATGACCCCTTCGCGGGCCCGCATCCAGTTGAAGTTGCCCTTGACGGTGTTGATCTCGCCGTTGTGGGCGACCATCCGGTACGGGTGGGCCAGCGGCCACTCCGGGAAGGTGTTGGTCGAGAAGCGCGGGTGCACCAGCGCAAGCGCCGAGGCGAGGCGCGGGTCGGCCAGGTCCTTGTAGTACTTGCCCACCTGGCCGGCGAGCAGCAGGCCCTTGTAGATCACCGTGCGGCAGCTCATGCTCGGCACGTAGTACTCGCGGCTGTGCGTCAGCTTCAGGCGCTGGATGGCGCTCGATGCCGTCTTGCGGATGACGTAGAGCTTGCGCTCGAGCGCGTCGGGGACGATGACGTCCGGCCCGCGGCCGATGAAGACCTGGCGCAGCACCGGCTCCTTGGCGCGCACGGCGGGCGACATCGGCAGGTCGCGGTCGACCGGCACGTCGCGCCACCCGAGCAGCACCTGGCCCTCGGCGCGAACGGCGCGCTCGAGTTCCTGCGTGCAGGCCAGCCGGGACGCATGCTCCTTCGGCAGGAACACCATGCCGACGCCGTACTCGCCCGGCGGGGGCAGCACGATGCCCTGCACGGCCATCTCGGCGCGGTAGAACTCGTCCGGGATCTGGATCAGGATGCCGGCGCCGTCGCCCATCAGCGCGTCGGCGCCGACGGCGCCGCGGTGGTCGAGGTTCTCAAGGATCTTCAGGCCCTGCTCGACGATCGCGTGCGACTTATGCCCGGCGATATGGGCGACGAAACCCACGCCGCACGCGTCGTGCTCCGAGCCCGGCTGGTAGAGGCCGTCGCGCGCGCAGACGGCGAGCTCCTGCTCCGGGCAGGGCTCGACGAGGCGAACAGGCCTGTTCTGGGTATCGCTCATGACTTCTCTCGCGCCGGCTGGGTATGAAGAATACCGCAGTGCAGCAATGCAGATCCGGGCGGCCGGGTCGATGTCAATAGGTGCGGCCCGACGCCTCCGTGCCCTTGCCCAGGGGGGCGAACTCGACCTCGTACATCACCTCGCTGCGCACCGGAATGCCGCCACGGAGGCCCGGCGCGAACCGAGCTCGTCCGAACGCGGCCAGCGCCGCCTCGTCGAAGAGACCCGGCGGAGCGGCGTGGACGACGACGATGCTTTCCACCTCGCCCGTGTCGGAGATGACCAGGCGCAGGATGACCGTGCCGCCCCGCGTTCCGGCCGCCGCCGGGAACGCAGGGTCGATGGCGTCGAGAGGCCGGGGCCCGCGGTCGAGCCCGGTTCGGCTCTCCGCCGCGCCGCGCGTCCCGGCGGAACGGTCGGCCGGCAGTGCCGGCAGGCTGTCCGGCAGGGCCGGGGCCTCCGTCGGGACCGGCTTGGAGGCCACCTCCGGAGCCGGCGCAGGAGGCGAAACCGAGGCCGGGGGGGCGGTCGCGACCTCCGTCACGATGGCCGGCACCGCGGCCGTAGGAGTGACCACATCGGACGGTGGCGCCGCAGGGATCGGGGGAGCGTCGACCCGGGTGGCGGGCGCCAACTCGATCAGTCGCGCCACCAGCGTCGCCGTCGAGGCCCCCGGCGCCGGCGCACCCGGCTGCCCCCCGCGCCAGGGCACGGCGACGGCGGCGAGGTGAAAGGCGACGGAGGCGCCGACCGCCGCGATCAGGCCGCGCGGCAGCAGCTTCACGGGGCCGCGCCGTCCCGCCCCGGAATCACTGCGCCAGCACCTCGCGCCAGCTGACGCGCCTCGGCACTCCGGCAGGGTTCGAGGTGGGCACGTTCTCCGTGACCACGCCGTCGTTGGTGGTGACCACCGCCTTCCATGGGTTGGCGCCGCTGCCGACCTTGATCACGGTCAGGCCGACGATCAGCTTGTTGGCAATCGACGTCGACACCGAGTTGCCGGGCGAGCCGGTCACCGCGAGACCGCTCTTGAAGTCCAGGTAGTTCAGCCAGCTGTAGCCGCCCGGAACGCACGGGCCGATCTGCGGCACGTTGCTGCCGATGATCAAGGTCTGGCCGCGCAGCTTCATCTCGACGTTGACCCGTTCGCCGGGGTCGGGCAGATCGACGTACCAGCCGTCGGTGGACCCGCACTGGGCCGCGCTGCCAGTGCACTGGATGGTGCGAATCGCACCCGGACCGCTACCGACCTGCGTCATGGCGAGCGGTGCGAGCGCCGAGCGAAGGTTGGCGAACGCGGTGGTCCCGATCACCGGATCGACGATGCCGTAGACCGACTGTCGCTGCACGTCCACCGTGTCGGTCGCGCCTAGCAGCTTGCCGGTGGCGACGTAGAGCATCGGCTTGCCCCCGAGCTCGGTCAGCTCCGGGCGGACGGTGATGGGCTGAGGTACCCCGCCCGGGTCCTTGGCCGTCCCGATGAGGGTCGCTTCCAGGCCCGCCGGGGCCGTGTTGTTGTTCACATCGAAGCGCCAGATGTTGCCGAGAGCGTCCGTGCCGTAGACGCGCACGGTCAGGTTGTCGATCTCGGCCTTGTTCACGAAGTTGTTGATCTGGGCCAGGCCGCTCGGCGTGGTCGCGTCGCCGGCGGTGGTCGCGATCTTGTAGATGATCTCGCCGGTGGTGGCATTCAGCACGTACAGGTAGCCCTTGCCGTCGCCGGCTTTCGGCGTCGCGTTCACGTTGTTGTAGCCCGAGGTCACCATGACCACCCAGCGCCCGTCGGCCAGCTTCGAGATCAGCGGCTTGCCGAAGGTCTTGCCGAGGTGGCAGTCGGCACCCGCCGTCGACGCGTTGGCCGAGTCGTAGCAGGTGTCGCTCCACTTGAACTCCCACATCGCCTTGGGCACCAGCGGATCGGTGACGTCGAGCGCATAGTAGGCGCGACCGCCGTCGTTCAGCCCGGCCACGAGGATGGTCTTCCAGGCCG
>NZ_JANODC010000215.1:0-1974 GCF_031412495.1 Rhizobacter sp.
CCCTGACCGGGCAGTCGCTCGTCGTCAGCCACGGCTGGCACATGCAGTAGGGCTTCTGCGCCGAGCGGGTCGCGCCGCTACCATGCCGCGATGGACAGCCTCGACCTGCAGGTGCTGCAGCAAGCGCGCGAGTGGCGCCGCGCCGGCCACCCGGTCTGGCTGGTGACGGTGCTCGAGACCTGGGGCTCGGCGCCGCGGCCGCCCGGCGCCCTGCTGGCGATGCGCGGCGACGGGCTGGTTACCGGCTCGGTCTCCGGCGGCTGCGTCGAGGACGACCTGATCGACCGCGTCAGGAAGGGCGAGCGCGTCGACAAGCCCTCGCTCATCCACTACGGGGTCAGCAAGGAGGAGGCGGCCCGCTTCGGCCTGCCCTGCGGCGGCAACCTGCGCCTGGTCCAGGAGCCGCTCGCCGGCACCGGCTGGATCGACGACGTCCTCGAGCGCACCGCCCGGCACGAGCTGGTCGCCCGCGTCGTCGACATCGACGGCGGCGCCGTGCGCGTCGAGCCGGCCCGGCGCGGCCAGGCCTTCTCGTTCGACGGCCGGACCATGCGCGCTCTCTACGGGCCGCGCTGGCGCATGCTGATCGTCGGCGCCGGCCAGCTGTCGCGCTCGCTGGCGCTGATGGCGCTCGGCCTCGACTTCGAGGTCATCGTCTGCGACCCGCGCGAGGTGTACCACCTGGTCTGGGACGTGCCCGGCACCACCTTCAGCACGGCGATGCCGGACGACCTCGCGGTCGAGCTGCAGCTCGACCCGCACACCGCCGTCGTCGCCGTCACGCACGACCCCAAGCTCGATGACCTGGTGCTGCTCGAGGCGCTCAAGTCGCCGGCCTTCTACGTCGGCGCGCTCGGCTCGCGCCTGAACACCGCCAACCGCAAGGAGCGGCTGGCGCTGTTCGACCTGAGCGCGACCGAGATCGAGCGCCTGCACGGGCCGATCGGCCTGGACATTGGCAGCCGGACGCCGGCCGAGATCGCCGTGTCGATCCTGGCCGAGGTCGTCGCCGTGCGCAACGGCGTGGCGCTGACCCAGAAGAAGCCCATCCAGGCAGCGGTCGCCGGCAGCGACGTGGCGTGATCCGCTGGCTGAAGGGCGCCGCCGATCCGCTGCCGGAGGCGAGCCGGGCCCTGCCGATCGGCAGCGAGGCGCCGGGCCTGGTCGCCGCCGGCGGCGAGCTGTCGAACCGGCGCCTCGCCGAGGCCTATTCGAAGGGCATCTTTCCCTGGTACAGCGACGGCCAGCCGGTGCTGTGGTGGTCGCCCGACCCGCGCATGGTCCTGCTGCCCGCCGAGTTCTCGCTGGCGCGCTCGCTGAAGAAGACGATCCGGCGCTTCCTCGCGACGCCCGGCTGCGAGATCCGCATCGACCACGCGTGCCGGGAAGTCATCACCGCCTGCGCGACGTCGCTGCGCGGCGACGAGAGCGGCACCTGGATCGTGCCGGAGATGATCGAGGCCTATGTCGCCTGGCACCGCGCCGGGCGGGTGCACAGCGTCGAGACCTGGATCGACGGCGAGCTGGCGGGCGGGCTGTACGGCGTCGGCCTGGGCCGGATGTTCTTCGGCGAGTCGATGTTCGCTCGCCGCACGGACGCGTCCAAGATTGCCCTCGCCGCCCTGGTCGCCTTCTGCCGGGTCCACGGCATCGAGACCATCGACTGCCAGCAGCGCACCGACCACCTCGCCTCCTTCGGCGGTCGCGAGATCGACCGCACCGAGTTCCAGGAGCGCCTGCGCGTCGCCCTGGCGAAGCCCGACATCGACGATTGGTCCTATGATTTGAACTTGTGGGCGCAGCTCGGCATCCCGGGCGCGCCCGCCGAGGACGCCGCGTCGTGATGACCCACCCGAAGGAACTTCCGCTCGCCTCGCTGCAGTTCTACGCCACGGCCCCCTATCCGTGCAGCTACCTCCCCGGCCGGATGGCGCGATCGCAGGTCGCGACGCCCAGCCACCTGATCCACGCCGA
>NZ_JANODC010000216.1:0-3240 GCF_031412495.1 Rhizobacter sp.
GCGGGCATCGGCCTGCCGGAGCTCGGGCCGGCGCTGACGGCCGCCCTCGACGCGGCGCTGCCCGGGCACTGGTCGCACGGCAACCCGATCGACATGATCGGCGACGCGCCGGCGAGCCGCTACACGGCGACGCTGCAGGCCCTGCTCGCCCATCCCGAGGCCGGCGCGATCCTCTTCCTGCATGCGCCGACGGCGATCGTGCGCAGCGACGAGATCGCGCGCGCCTGCGCCCCGCTCGTGCGCCAGGGCGCCGGCCGGGTGATGTCGTGCTGGCTCGGCGACCAGGCCGTCGCCGACGCCCGCCGCATCTTCGAGGCGGCCGGCGCCGCCGACTACGAGACGCCGGAGGCGGCCGTGCACGCCGTCTCGCTGCTCTCGACCTACCGGCGCAACCAGGCCCTCCTGCTCAAGGTGCCGACGGCCAGCGAGAACGGCCCGCCCGACCTCGCTGCGGCGCGGGCCATCGTCGCCGCGGCGCTCGCCGACGGTCGCGAGATGCTCGACGAGCTCGAGGCCAAGAAGCTGCTCGCGGCCTACCGGATCCCGGTCGTGCCGACGGTCAGCGTGACCGACGACGCCGACGCGGCGGTGCGCGCCGTCGCGGGGTTCGACTACCCGGTGGCCCTGAAGATCCTGTCGCCCGACATCTCGCACAAGTCGGATGTGGGCGGCGTCGCGCTCGGCCTGCGCGACGAGGCGCAGCTGCGCGAAGCGGTGGCGGCGATGCGCGGGCGCGTTTCACAGCGCATGCCGGCGGCACGCATCGCCGGCTTCACCGTGCAGCCGATGGCTGCGCGGCCGCACGCCGAGGAGTTGATCGTCGGCGCCAGCGTCGACCCGCTGTTCGGGCCGGTGCTGCTGTTCGGCCAGGGCGGCGTCGCGGTCGAGGTGCTGGCCGACCGGGCCCTGGCCCTGCCGCCGCTCAACCGCGTCCTCGCCCGCGAGCTGATCGGCAGGACCCGCGTCGCCCGCCTGCTCGCCGGCTACCGCGACCGTGCGCCGGCGAAGCTCGACGCCATCGGCGACGTGCTCGTCGCCGTTTCGCAGATGCTGGCCGACCTGCCCGAACTGGCCGAGCTCGACATCAACCCTCTGTGGGCCGACGCCGATGGCGTCCTCGCGCTCGACGCGCGCGTGCGCCTCAGCGCCGCGCGGCCGGGCGGCGCGGCGCGCTTCGCCATCAAGCCGTACCCGGCCGAGCTGGCCGAGACGCTGCGCTGGCGCGACGAGACCCTCGTCGTGCGACCCATCCGCCCCGAGGACGAGCCGCAGCATCGCGCCTTCCTCGACCGCGTCCGCCCCGAAGACCTGCGCCTGCGCTTCTTCAGCGCCCGCAAGACGCTGCCGGCGAGCGAGCTGGCGCGCCTGACGCAGATCGACTATGCGCGCGAGATGGCGTTCATCGCCGTGCGCACCGGCAGCGACGGCACGCCCGAGACGCTGGGCGTCGCCCGCGTCGTCGTCGACCCCGACAACGTCGAGGCCGAGCTCGGCATCGTCGTCCGCTCCGACCTGCAGCGCGGCGGCCTCGGCACGCTGCTGATGCGCCGGGCCATCGACTTCCTGGCCGGACGCGGCACGGAGCGGCTGGTCGCGGATGTCCTGCGCGAGAACCCCGGCATGCGCCGCCTCGCCGCCTCGCTCGGCTTCGTCGCCGACGAGCGTCCGGCCGAGCCCGGCAGCGTCCGTCTCGTCCTGCACCTGCCCGGCGCGGCGGCCGCGACGTCGACCGAAGGAAAGCTTGATGCGGCGCAAGGCCGGCGCGGCGCGGGTGCCTAGAGTGCCTTTATCGCGGCCGCGCCGCCCCGGAGACATGTCATGACGTTCAGGAACCTGCTGGACAGCCTCGGCGGATGGATCGCACTGGTCTGCGCCGCCGCCGTGTTTTTTCTTTCCCTCGCCGACCTGCCGGTCGGCGCCGGTCTGGCCGAGCCTGCGCGTTCGGCCGTCGCCGCGCGCTGAGCCGGCGAGGGCTCAGGCGTCGGCAGCGCGCACCAGGAGGATCGGCACCGTGGCGCTGCGCAGGATCCTCTCGGCGTCGCTTCCCAGCAGCGCCCGCGCGAGGCCACGCCGGCCGTGCGTGCCGATGACGATCAGTTCGGCCTCCCACGCCTTCACCTGATCGCAGACCCGGTCGCAGAGGCCCGCGCCCAAGCCGTCGAAGAGCACCGTGTCCACGGCCACGCCTTCCTGCACGACGCGCTGGCGCGCCTTCTGCAGGACCTCGTCGCCGGCCCGGCGCAGCAGGGCCAGCACGTCGGAGGCCATCGCCGCGTAACCCTCGGCGCTGAAGGCGAACGGCATCGGGTCGGTGACGTGGAGCAGGCGAAGCTGGCCGCCCGTGAGCTTCGCCATCTCGATCGCCCGGGTGAGGCCGGCGTCCGAGGGCGGGCTGCCATCGACGGGAACGAGGATGCGCTGGTACATGAAACCTCCGGTCGCAGTGGGGATGCGCGTCTGCGCACCCTTCGCAATCTAGGCTCGTCGCGTTCGGGCTCGTTGATGCAGCGCAAGCCGAAGGCACTTCACGGCCCTCCACGAACCCTCCCCTGGCGCCGACAAGGTCCTAGGCGCACCACGCCCAGCCCGCGCGCCGGCCCGCGTCGATGAGCAGGGCCCAGCCGGCGCTGCCGGCGAGCAGCAGCCCGGCCGCGCGCACCGGCAGCGCCCGCCAGCGCGGCGATGCCGGCAGCGAAGCGAGCCGGCGCCAGAGGAACGGCGCCCCATAGAGGCCGGCCCCCGAGGCGACGGCGAAGACCGCCATCACCAGCGCGCCCTGCGCCGGCCCGGACGCGAGCGCGCTGCCGAGCAGCGCCGACTGCAGCAGCCCGCACGGCATCGCTGCCCAGAGCAGGCCGGCTGCGCCTGCACCTGCCGCACCGGCTCCACGCGGCAGCCAGCGGATCGGCTGCGGCCCGGCGCCGACCGGCACGACTGCGGCGCGCGCCAGCCACGCCGGTTGCCGGCCGTTGACGAGAAGCCAGAGGCCGAAGCCGAGCCCGGCCGCATGCGCCATGCGCCAGAGGGCAGCGAGCATCGGCTCGGCGTCGCGGGCAAGGGCGAGCCACGACACGCCGCCGGCGAAGAGCGCGCCCACCGCCGCGTAGCTCGCGATCCGGCCGGCCTGCAGCGCCAGCGCCGCCGTGCCGCACGAGCCGCGGCGGCCGCAGGCGCGTGCGATCGCGCCCTGCGCCGGCCCGGACGCGAGCGCGCTGCCGAGCAGCGCCGACTGCAGCAGCC
>NZ_JANODC010000217.1:0-2101 GCF_031412495.1 Rhizobacter sp.
CGAGGTTTCCTTGTCGAGCCGGTGCACCAGTTCGAGAAAGGCGGCCTCCGGGCGGGCCCGGCGCAGCTGCTCGATCACCCCGAAGCTCTCGCCGCTGCCGCCGTGCACCGCCACGCCGGCCGGCTTGTCGATGGCCAGCAGGTGCTCGTCCTCGAGGACGACCGGGAACTCGCGCGGCGGCGCCGCCGGCTCGTCGCTGCGGTCAGCCGTGCGCATCGGCGGGATGCGGACTTCGTCGCCGAGGTCCAGGCGGGTGTCGGCGCTGGCCCGGCCCTTGTTGACGCGGACCTCGCCGGAGCGGATCACGCGGTAGAGGTGGGTTCGTGGCACCCCCTTGAGCACCTTGGTCAGGAAGTTGTCGAGCCTCTGGCCGGCCGAGCCGCTGTCGATGCGGACGTTTCGCACGGTCGGCGGTGCTTCCCGAGGCAGGCCCTGCACGACGCGTGGCGGTGCTTCGGGCCTGCTTCCTTTGCCCCGTATAATGCGATGCTCCACTCGGCTGCCAAGTCGTTGATTTTTCAGAGTTTAGCGTCGCATGTCATGGCGGCGCCGACAGCTCGGGTGGTGGCCGGATCCTGTTCCGGCCAACCGGTGATGCAACGTCCATCGTCCCGGGCAGGCAGCGTTCCCAGTGTGACGCAGCGGCCCATCGGCGCGGGACGGCAGAGCAACAAGAAAGAACCACGACAAGGTTTCCCGCCGAAGACAAGAACCGCGCCGAAGGCTTGCCGCCTCGCCCGATTCCTTGCGCTCCGGCCTGCGTCCAGTGACCGCCTAGCTTGAAACACAGCCGCCTTCCCACTGCCTCGCGCGCGCCAACGCTGGTGGAGCCCGCGGTCGCCTGACCGCGCACGGCTCCCGCCAGTCCAGGGCGATTCCTTCCGGTTCTTCGCGTTTCTCGTGCATCTGATTGCCGCTGCGGCGAAGCCGTGGCGGCGCGACAGGGCGGGGCCGAAAGCCGCGCCGTAGGAGTGCAGATGAAACGCATGCTGATCAACGCGACGCAGGCAGAAGAGCGCCGGCTCGCGATCGTCGATGGCCAGAAGTTGATGGACTTCGAGACGGAGATCGAAGGCCGTGAGCAACGCAAGGGCAATATCTACAAGGCGGTCGTGACGCGGGTCGAGCCCTCGCTCGAAGCCTGTTTCGTCGACTACGGCGAGGACCGCCACGGGTTCCTGCCGTTCAAGGAAATCTCGAAGAACTACTTCCGCGAAGGCACCGACGCGCGCACCGCCCGCATCCAGGACGCGATCCGCGACGGCGACAACCTGCTCGTGCAGGTCGAGAAGGAAGAGCGCGGCAACAAGGGCGCGGCGCTGACCACCTTCGTTTCGCTGGCCGGCCGCTACCTCGTGCTGATGCCGAACAATCCGCGCGGCGGCGGCGTCTCTCGCCGCATCGAGGGCGAGGACCGCGAGGAGCTGAAGGAAAACCTCGACCAGCTCGAGTACCCGAAGGGCATGAGCCTGATCGCCCGCACCGCCGGCATCGGCCGCTCGGCGCCCGAGCTGCAGTGGGACCTGAACTACATGCTCAAGCTCTGGACCGCCATCGACGGCGCGGCCAAGGCGGGCAAGGGCGCGTTCCTGATCTACCAGGAGTCGTCGCTGGTGATCCGGGCGATCCGCGACTACTTCACCGCCGACGTCGGCGAGATCCTGATCGACACCGACGACATCTACGAGCAGGCGCAGCAGTTCATGAGCCACGTGATGCCGGAGACGGCGCACAAGGTCAAGCGCTACAAGGACGACGCCGCCCTCTTCTCCCGGTTCCAAATCGAGCACCAGATCGAGACCGCGTTCGCGCGGACCGTCAACCTGCCGTCGGGCGGCGCGATCGTGATCGACCACACCGAGGCGCTGGTCTCGGTCGACGTCAACTCCGCCCGCTCGACCCGCGGCAGCGACATCGAGGAAACCGCTACCCGCACCAACCTCGAGGCCGCCGACGAGATCGCGCGCCAGATGCGCCTGCGCGACCTGGGCGGCCTGATCGTCGTCGACTTCATAGACATGGAGGAGTCCAAGAACCGGCGCGAGGTCGAGACGCGGCTGCGCGACGCGCTGCGCTCCGACCGGGCTCGGGTCCAGTTCTC
>NZ_JANODC010000218.1:0-26158 GCF_031412495.1 Rhizobacter sp.
TCGTCAAGGCGGGCCTGCCGGAGAGCGTTCCCGGTCTCACCATCAACGCCGTCTGCGGCTCCGGCCTCAAGGCGGTGATGCTCGCGGCGCAGGCGATCGGCGCCGGCGACAGCCGCATCGTCGTCGCCGGCGGCCAGGAGAACATGAGCGCCGCCCCGCACGTGCTGCTCGGCTCGCGCGACGGCCAGCGCATGGGTGACTGGAAGATGGTCGACTCCATGATCACGGACGGCCTCTGGGACGTCTACAACCAGTTCCACATGGGCATCACGGCGGAGAACGTCGCGAAGCTGCATTCGGTCTCGCGCGAGAAGCAGGACGCGCTCGCGCTCGCCTCGCAGCAGAAGGCCGCCGCGGCGCAGGAAGGCGGCCGCTTCAAGGACGAGATCGTCGCGATCACGATGCCGCAGAAGAAGGGCGACCCGATCGTCTTCTCGGCCGACGAGTACATCAACCGCAAGACCAGCGCCGAAGCCCTGGCCGGGTTGCGCCCGGCTTTCGACAAGGCCGGCACCGTGACCGCGGGCAATGCCTCGGGTCTCAACGACGGCGCGGCGGCGGTGATCGTGATGAGCGCCAGGCGCGCCGAGCAGCTCGGGCTGACGCCGCTGGCCCGCATCGCCAGCTACGCGACGGTCGCCCTCGACCCCTCGATCATGGGCATGGGCCCGGTGCCGGCGTCGCAAAAGGCGCTGCAGCGCGCCGGCTGGAAGGCGCAGGACCTCGACCTCCTCGAGATCAACGAGGCCTTCGCCGCGCAGGCCTGCGCCGTGAACAACGAGATGGGCTGGGACACGAGCAAGGTCAACGTCAACGGCGGCGCGATCGCCATCGGCCACCCGATCGGCGCGTCGGGCTGCCGCATCCTGGTCACGCTGCTGCACGAGATGGGGCGGCGCAATGCGAGGAAGGGCATCGCCTCGCTGTGCATCGGTGGCGGGATGGGCGTTGCCCTCTGCGTCGAGCGCTGAGGGACGGGGCACGATGGCGGAGCGCAGGAAGGTCGCTTATGTGACGGGAGGCATGGGCGGGATCGGCACCTCGCTCTGCCAGCGCCTGCACCAGGACGGCTTCACGGTGATCGCCGGCTGCGGGCCGAGCCGGGACCACGCCAAGTGGCTGGCCGAGCAGGCGGCCCTCGGTTTCACGTTCACCGCATCGGTGGGCAACGTCGGCGACTGGGACTCCACGGTGGCGGCGTTCCGCCAGGTCCGGGATGCGCACGGCCCGGTCGACGTGCTCGTCAACAACGCCGGGATCACCCGTGACGGCATGTTCCGGAAGATGGCCCGTGCCGACTGGGACGCCGTCATCGAGACCAACCTCACCAGCCTCTTCAACGTGACCAAGCAGGTCATCGACGACATGGTCGACAACGGCTGGGGCCGCGTCATCAACATCTCGTCGGTCAACGGCGAGAAGGGCCAGTTCGGCCAGACCAACTACTCGGCGGCCAAGGCCGGCATGCACGGCTTCACGATGGCCCTGGCCCAGGAAGTGGCGAGCAGGGGCGTCACCGTCAACACGGTCAGCCCCGGCTACATCGCCACCGACATGGTGAAGTCGATCCGCCGCGAGGTGCTCGACAAGATCGTCGCCAACATCCCGATCAGGCGCCTCGGCACGCCGCAGGACATCGCGTCGATCGTGTCGTGGGTGGCCTCCGACGAGTCCGGCTTTGCCACCGGTGCCGACTTCTCCGTGAACGGCGGCCTGCACATGGGCTGAGGCGCCGAGCGCGCCTGTTTCTCCGGCGGGACAGGCTTCGGCCCGGCCTGCACCGGCTCTCCCCCCAGGTCTGCCGCGCCTCCCGGCGCGTGAACTACTGCCGCTCGAGCCGCGTCGGCGAGCCGTTCGCTGGCCGCAACGATCCGTTGGTCGAGTGCGCATGGATGTCATGGCGTCCCTTCATAGACTCGCGTCCGTCAAGAGCCTCCATGCGTCCTCCACCTGCATCGCCACTCGTCCAGTCCATGTTCAAAAGCACTCAAGCGCATCGCCGAACCGTCGATACGGACGCACGTGTCGCGGACGTGGGGCAACGGGTGGGCAGGGAGCAGCCGATGAAGTCGAGGCGCAGCAGGACCGCCGGCAAGGCCCGCGAGGCGCTCGTGTGGTCGCTCGTCCTGTCGTCGATGATCGCGACGCCGGTGCTGTCGGCGCAGACCGACATCTCGACCGCGCCGATCACCAGCACGAACGCGGCGCAGGTCAAGCCGAACATCATGCTGCTCATGGATACCTCGGGATCCATGGGCTGGAGCCACATGCCGGACGAGATCGAGGCCCAGGTCGGCATCGGCTCCGTCGGCTACAAGGCGGCGCAGTGCAACGTCCTGTACTACAACCGCAACCAGACCTACGCGATCCCGAAGAAGGCCGACGGCACGCAGTTCCCGACGCCTTCCTTCACGTCCGCCCGTTACGACGCCTTCGACGCCGGCTCCAGCACCACCGTCGACCTGTCGAGTGCGTTCAAGGCCTACGACAGCCAGTCGCTGCGCACGACCGGCTACGACGACACGCCGCAGCCCGCCTACTATTTCTACAAGACCGGCGGCACGGTGCCGATCACCGCCTACAACTCGTCGCCTTGCCTCGACGGCGACCCCGGCATCACCATCGCGTCGTCCGACGGCGGCACCTGGAACCGGGTCCTGGTGGGATCGGGCTCCGGCGTCGGCGGCACCGACGAGCGCGCCAACTTCGCCGTCTGGTACACGTATTACCGGACTCGCCTGCTCCTCGTCAAGAGCGCGGCCAGCCTGGCCTTCACGCCGCTGACCGACAGCTTCCGGGTCGGGTTCATCACCGTCAAGCCGAAGGACAACAAGACCGACGCCGCCATCAACCCGGCCAAGTACCTGGCCATCAACGACTTCACGACGACCCAGCGCGGCCTGTGGTTCGACAAGCTGTTCGCGCAGAAGCCGGGCGGCTCGTCGCCGACGCGCGAGGGCCTGGCCCGGGTGGGGCGCCACTACGCCGGCATGCAGGACGGCATCAACCAGGGCATGACCGGCGACCCGGTCCAGTACTCGTGCCAGCAGAACTTCACGATCATGACCACGGACGGCTACTGGAACGCCCAGGACGAGTCGACCGGCCTGGCCGGCGGCCACCTCGGCGGCCCGGTCGACATCAGCGGCAAGGTGCTGGTCGGCCAGCGCGACGGCGTGCTCGATGCCTTCTCCACGAACAACCCGTCGCCGCCGCCCGCAGCCGATGTCAACGTGACGCCGCGGCCCATCTGGGACGGCACCTTCGACGGGCTGCGCACGATCACCAGCAAGAACACGCACTACGAGTACCAGCCTTGCGGCGCCTATTACAACGTCACCACGGCGCAGGTCAACCGGTCGACCTACCAGGTGCTGGCAAACACCTCGCAGACGACCCAGAGCACGGTGCAGAACCTGCGGTCGACGGTGCAGAACCTGGAATCGACCACCCAGACGCTGAAGGTCACGTCGCAGCTGACTCGCAGCCGGGTGCAGAACCTGGCCAGCACCAACCAGAACCTGCAGAGCACGGCGCAGCGCCTGCGCAGCACCACGCAGACCACCATGAGCACGGTGCAGAACCGGCAGGCCACGACGCAGAACCGGCAGAGCACCACGCAGATCCTGCAGAGCAGCAGCGGCACCAGCGAGGTCCGCACGCGCACCGAGCAGACGGTGCGCACCCCGCGCCAGAGCACGGCGCAGAACCTGCGGAGCACCTCGCAGAACGTGCGCAGCACCTCGCAGCAGAACGAGCAGACCGTGCAGGTCCGGCGCAGCACGGTCCAGAACCTGGCCAGCACGTCGCAGATGCGCATCAGCACCTCGCAGACGACGCGACTCACGGTGCAGAACCTGCAAAGCACGACGCAGCCGCTGCAGAGCACGGTCCAGGCAACGCAGAGCACCAGCCAGGTCACCAGCACCACGAACCAGGTCATCCTCAGCACCGCGCAGATCAACCAGAGCACCTCGCAGCTGAACATCTCCACCAGCCAGGTTCGCAAGAGCACGACGCAGCTTCGCTCGTGCGATGCCGGAACCGAGCTGTGCACCCCGACCGCCGTCGGCACCTGCACGCCGGGCGGCAACATCACCTGCGAGACGGTCACCACGGGCCCGACCCTGGTCGCGAGCTGCGTCAATGACCCGGCGAGTTCCGCCAACAACTGGACAGCGACGACCTGCGCCACGACCACCACCGCGCAGACGCCGACGACCTCGTGCACGTACGCCGCCGCTTCTTCCGGCAATGGCTATACGACGACGAACTGCAACACGGTGACGACCGGGCCCACGCCCGTCGCCTCCTGCAGCGCAGCGCCGGCGAGCGCCGGCAACAACTACACGGCGACCACCTGTGCAACCGTCGTCGGCGGGCCGACACCGGTGGCCAGCTGCTCGCCGCAAGGGCCGACCTCGGGCAACAACTACACGACGACCACCTGCGGCAACAACCCGACCGGCCCCACCGGGGTTTCCTCCTGCACCAATCAGGCGGCGAGCTCCGGCAACGCCTGGACAACCACCACGTGCGGCATGGCCACGACCAGCAACGTCCCCGTGGCCTCCTGCACGCCTTCGACCGCTGCCTCGGGCAACGCCTGGACCACGACCACTTGCGGCAGCAACACCACGAGCAACGTTCCGGTGGCGGCATGCACGCCGTCGGGCCCGACGTCGGGCAACAGCTGGACGACGATCACCTGCTCGAGCAACACGACGAGCAACGTGCCGGTGGCCACGTGCTCGGCCTCGACCGGCACGTCGGGCAACAACTGGACGACGACCACCTGCGGTGTCAACTCCAGCCAGGTCCCGATCGGGTCCTGCACGGCCAGCGCTGCGACTTCCGGAAACTCCTGGACGACGACCTCCTGCCCGGTGGTGACCACCGGGCCGACACCGGTCAACCCGGCATCCTGCACCCCGGCGACCGGGTCGTCCGGCAACAGCTGGACCACGACGACCTGCCCGGTGACGAACACCGGCCCGACGGCGGTCGCCAGCTGCACGGCCGCCACGGCCGCCAGCGGCAACGCGTGGACGACGACGAGCTGCAGCACGAACAACACCACCAACGTGCCGATCGCCTCGTGCACGCCGGCAGCGGCAACCTCCGGCAACGGCTGGACGACGACCACCTGCAACAACGTGACGTCGGCGATGACCCCCGTGTCCTCGTGCACCGTCGTCGCCGCCAGCTCCGGCAACAGCTGGACGGCGACCAACTGCCCGGTCGTGACGACGGGTCCCACGGGCGTCTCCTCCTGCACCGCCAGCGCGGCGAGCTCCGGCAACAGCTGGACGGCCACGACCTGCGGCGTCAACTCGACGACCAACGTGCCGGTCGCCTCCTGCACGAGCAGCGCGGCCGCCTCGGGCAACTCCTGGGTGACGACGACCTGCTCGACCAACAACACTAGCAACGTCGCCGTCGCCTCGTGCAGCGCCTCCGGCCCCACGGCAGGCAACGGCTACACCACGACGACCTGTCCGCCGGAGACGGTGGTCAGCGGCCCCACCAACGTGTCCTCGTGTACCCCGGCTGCCGCGACCAGCGGCAACGGCTTCCAGCGCACCGACTGCCAGACCATCTCCACGGCGACGCCGGTGCAGACCGGCACCTGCACGCCGCAATCTCCCACGTCCGGCAACAACTGGGTGACGATCACCTGCAATGCTGTAGGCGCCGCCAACGTGCCGGTCGCGTCGTGCACGCCGCAGACAGCAACCTCCGGCAACAACTGGACCACGATCACTTGCGGATCCAACAACACGACCAACGTCCCTGTGGCGACCTGTTCCCCGTCGGCCGCGACCTCCGGCAACAGCTGGACGGCGACAACCTGCCCGGCGCCGGTCACGACCGGGCCGACGCCCGTCGCCTCGTGCACCCCCATCGCGGCGAGCTCGGGCAATAGCTGGACGGCGACGACCTGCCCGGCGCCGGTGACGACCGGACCGACCGGCGTCAGCAGCTGCAGCAACGTCGCCGCGAGTTCCGGCAACAGCTGGACGGCGACGGTCTGCGGTACCAACAACACGAGCAACGTTCCGGTGTCGTCGTGCTCGAACCAGGGCGCGAACGCCGGCAACCAGTACACCGCCACGACCTGCTCGAACAACGACACGAGCAACGTCCCCGTCGCGAGTTGCTCGCCGCAGACGGCGGCCAGCGGCAACAACTGGGTCACCATCACCTGTCCGACCCCGGTGACGACAAGCAACGTGCCGGTCGCGTCCTGCACCCCGGACTCCGTCGCGACGGCAGGCAACAACTACACGACGCGCACCTGCAGCGTGAACGCCACGCTGAACGTGCCGACAGGCACCTGCGTCGCCGACCCGGCGCAGTCGTCGAACAGCTGGACCGAGACGACCTGTCCGATGATCGTCACGGGCGCGACCGGCGTCGCGACGTGCACGCCCGAGCCGGCGGCATCGTCGAACCAGTGGACGGAGGTCACCTGCACGGCCAACAACACCAGCAACGTGCCGGTCGCGACGTGCTCGGCATCGGGGCCGACGTCGGCGAACGGCTACAAGACCACCACCTGCAGCACGAACAGCACCAGCAACGTGCCGGTGGCGAGCTGCTCGGTCGGCGCGCCTGCGGCCGGCAACGGTTACACGACGACGACCTGCAGCAGCAACAACACGACCAACGTGCCGGTCGCCTCGTGCACGCCGACCAGCGCCACTTCGGGCAACGGCTGGACGACTACCACCTGCCCGGTGCTGACGACGGCCGGCGGCGCGTCCAGCTGCTCGGCGAGCGGGCCGACCTCGGGCAACAACTGGACGACGACGACCTGTCCGGCCCCGGTGAGCACCGGACCGACGCCGGTCGCGTCGTGCACCGCTGCGGCGGCCGGGCCCGGAAACAGCTGGACCACCACCACCTGCGCGACGGCGACGACCTCCAGTACGGCGGCGAGCTGCAATGACCCGTTCACCGCGGCCAGCTCGACCAACAACTGGACCGCGACGACCTGCACCGTGGTCGCGGGCAAGCAGCGCGTGACGACGACCTCGACGCGGATCCGCGAGTTCTTCGTCAGCGGGGCGACGACCTCCCTGAAGAGCGACACCACGACGCCGGGCTCGCCCGTCGTCGACGCCACCTGCTACGGGCCGGGCACCGAGCCGGTGCTGCCCGTCGACGGGCCGCCGGCCTGGACCGCCGCCGACACCACCGCCTACCCGGGCTGCGGCGCCTGGCCTTGCACGATCGACGACAACACCGGCACGCCGCGAAGCATCAACTCGCTGGCCGACGTCGCCCAGTACTACTACGTCACCGACTTGCGCACGGCGACCAACGAGCCGCGCGGGGTCAACTACTACCGCGACGACGTCCCGGGCGTCGGCTCGGGCGCCGAGGACGACCGCGTCCGCTGGCAGCACATGACGACGTTCAGCATCGCCCTCGGCGTCTCGGGGTCGCTGCAGTACCGGTCCGACTACAAGACGGCGGCCACCGGCGACTTCGCCGACATCCGCTCCGGCGCGAAGAACTGGCCGCTCTGGCCGAACCCGGCGGCCGGCTACTACACGGACCCGACCAACTACAACGATCCGCGGTCGATCGACGACTTCTGGCACGCTGCCGTCAACGGTCGCGGCCTCTACTTCAGTGCCAGCAACCCGACGGCCGTGATCGCGGGGCTGTCCGGCGCCCTCGCCGGCATCAACTCCCGAATCGCGTCGTCGGCCGGCGCCGGCGCCTCCAACCTGGAGCCGGTCGCGGGCGACAACTTCGTCTACCTGGCCAGCTACACGACCCAGGCCTGGACGGGCGACGTGCAGGCGCACGAGATCGACGTCACCACCGGCGCGGTGCAGTCGCCGATCATCTGGTCGGCACAGGCCAAGCTCGACGCCACCACTTCCGCCGCCTGCGACAACCGCAACATCAAGCTGTTCCGGCAGGGCGCGACCGACAACCTGGTCAACTTCAGCTGGAACACCAAGCGCTGCGACGTCTCGGGCAATCCCACGGGCACCGCCGACACCGGCCTCGACAGCGCCGAGCAGGCGAACTTCAATGCCGCCAACGTCAGCCTGCTCAGCCAGCATCCGAGCATGACCGACGGCGTCTCGGGCCCCGACCAGCGCTCGGCGGCGGTCAACGCCAACCTGGTGAACTACCTGCGCGGACAGCGCGGCCTCGAGGACTTCACCTCCGGCGACCTGGCGAAGCTCTACCGCAAGCGCGACCACGTCCTCGGCGACGTCGTCAACGGCCAGCCGGTCTACGTGCGGGCGCCGTTCGCCAAGTTCTCCGACGCGGGCTACGCCGCCTTCAAGTCGGCGAACTCCGCCAGGGTGCCCATGCTCTACGTCCCGGCCAACGACGGCATGCTGCACGCCTTCTACGCCGGCACCAGCGCCACCGACACCCAGGGCGGCAAGGAAGCCTGGGCTGTCGTGCCGAGCACGGTGCTGCCGAAGCTCTACAAGCTGGCCGACAACAACTACAAGAACCTGCACGAGTTCTTCGTCGACGCGACGCCCACGGTCGCCGACGCCGCCATCGGCGGCACCTGGAAGACGATGCTGGTCGCCGGCCTGAACGGCGGCGGTCGCGGCTTCTACGCCCTCGACGTCACCGACCCGGCATCTCCCAAGGGCATGTGGGAGTTCAAGTGGAGCAACACCTGCTACGACCCGGCCAACGCGTCGACGGCCGGTGCCGACTGCCACATCGGCCTGTCGTTCGGCAAGCCGCTCATCACCAAGCTCGCCGACGGCCGCTGGGTCGTGATGGTGACCTCCGGCTACAACAACGTGAACGCCACCCCCAAGACCGGCGACGGCCTGGGCTACCTGTACATCCTCAACGCCGGCACCGGCGAGATCCTCTACAAGATCGCCACCACTGCGGGCAACGCGATCACGCCGAGCGGCCTGGCGCAGATCAACAACTACGTCGAGAAGGCGGAGATCGACAACACGACGGTTCGCGTCTACGGCACCGACCTGCTCGGCAACATCTGGCGCTTCGACGTCAACGACAACACCGCGCCTTCGGGCCGCGAGGCGACGCTCCTGGGCACGGCCAAGGACGCCGTCGGCAATCCGCAGCCGATCACGGTCAGGGCCGAGCTCACCCGCATCGGCGACCAGCCGATGGTCTTCGTGGCGACCGGCAAACTCCTCGGTGCGACCGACGTGGCAGACCTGCAGACGCAGTCGATCTACGGCATCGTCGACCCGGTGATCGGCACGACCGCGTTCCCGAACTTGCGCACGGCCCTGGCGCCGCTGACGATGACGCAGAGCGGCTCCGGCATCGGTGCCACGCGCACCATCGCCTGCACCGGCACCTCGGCGCAGTGCGCCTCGGCCGATGGCTGGCGCGTCGACCTGCCGGACACCGGCGAGCGCGTCAACGTCGAGATGAAGCTGCGTTCCGGCACCCTCGTCATCGGCAGCAACGTGCCGCAGATCAGCGCTTGCTCGGCCGGCGGCTACAGCTGGCTCAACTACCTCAACTGGCGCTCAGGCATGGCGGTCACCGGCGCGCCTGGGTCCGCGGTCTCGGAGCAGATCTCGAACTCGCTGATCGTCGGCCTCACGGTGATCACCATCGGCGGCGCGAGCGGCGTCCCCAAGGCGATCGTCACCACCTCCGACGGCGGCGTCGCAGTGCGGACGATCCCGAAGTGGGACGATCCGGGCAGCGCGAAGCGGACCAGCTGGCGCGAGGTCCTGGCGCAGTGAACGCCGCCGCGGCCACGATGGCCGCGGCGTCGCGCAGCTGAATCGAGGCCCCGGTCAGGCGCCGATCGCGTCGAGCATCTCGGTCTCGATCTGCAGCTGCATCCGGTTCTGCTGCAGGGCCGGCCCGTCGATCAGGAAGGTGTCTTCGACCCGCTCGCCGAGCGTCGTGATCTTGGCCAGCTGCAGATTGATGTTGTGCTGCGCGAGGACGCGCGAGATGGCGTAGAGCAGCCCCGAGCGGTCGCTCGCCGAGACCCCCAGCAGCCAGCGCTGCGCCCGCTCGTCCGGGCGCAGGGTGACGCGCGGCGTGACCGGGAACGAGCGCACGCGCCGCGACAGGCGGCCCCGGCTCGGCTCCGGCAGGGGCCCGGTCGCCTTCAGGGCCAGGGCCAGCTGGGTCTCGACGTAGCCGATCAGATCGCGGTAGGGCGGGTCCAGGTGCGGGCTGATGACGAGGAAGGTGTCGAGCGCAAAACCCGTCGTCGTCGTATGGACCTTGGCATCGAGGATGTTGAAGCCGGCGCTGTCGAAGTAGCCGCACGTGCGGGCGAACAGGTCCTGCCGGTCGGGCGCGTAGACGAGCACCTGCAGCCCTTCGACGATCGGGCTGACGCGGGCTTTCACGACGGGGTGCGGCGTATCGACGCGGTCGATCAGGGAGCGCGTGTGCCAGGCGATCTCGGCGGCCTCGTGGCGGGCGAAGTAGCTGAGCTCCAGCGTCCGCCAGAGCGGGACCTCGACCGTGCCGGGCAGCGAGGCCAGGTTCAGCAGCAGGCGCGCCTCGAGCTTGGTCGCCTCGATCTCGGCGTCGAGATTCGGGCGGGCGCCGCCGAGGGCGCGCAGGGTGAGCCGGTACAGGTCCTCGAGGAGCTTGCCCTTCCAGGCGTTCCAGACCTTCGGGCTGGTGCCGCGGATGTCGGCGACGGTGAGCAGGTAGAGGGCGGTCAGGCGCCGCTCGCTGCCTACGTGGGCCGCGAAATCGGCGATGACGCCGGGCTCGGAGAGGTCTTCCTTCTGGGCGATGCGCGACATCGTCAGGTGCTCGCCGACCAGGAACTCGATGAGCGGCCCGTCGTCGCTGCCGATGCCGTGGTCGCGGCAGAAGCGGCGAACCTCGCGCACGCCGAGCTCGGAGTGGTCGCCGCCGCGGCCCTTGGCGACGTCGTGGAAGAGGGCGGCGACATAGAGCACCCACGGCCGGTCGAAGGTCGACGCCAGCTGCGAGCAGAACGGGTATTCGTGCGTGTGCTCGGGGATGAGGAAGCGGCGCACGTTGCGCAGCACCATGAGGATGTGCTGGTCGACGGTGTAGACGTGGAACAGGTCGTGCTGCATCTGCCCGACGATGCGGCGGAAGACCCAGAGGTAGCGGCCGAGGATGCTGGTCTCGTTCATCAGCCGGAAGGCGTGCGTCTGCCCGCCCGGCGCGCGCAGGATCTCCATGAACGTGCGGTGGTTCACCGGGTCGCGCCGGAACTTCGCGTCCATGAGGTTGCGGGCGTTGTAGAGCGCGCGCAGCGTCCGCGCCGACAGGCCCTTCGGCCCGACGCTGCGCTGGTAGACAAGGAAGGTCTCGAGGATGGCGTGCGGGTCGCGCTGGTACAGGTCGTCGCTGGCCACCTCGAGCATGCCGCTGCGCTCGAGGAACTTCTCGGTGATGGGGCGCATCGGCACGTCCTGCAGGCCGTTGACGCGTTCCTCGATGTTGAGCATCAGGATCTGGTTGAGCTGGGTCACGGCCTTGGCCGCCCAGTAGTAGCGGCGCATGAGCCGCTCGCTGGCGCGTTGCCCGCGCACCGAGAGGTAGCCGAAGCTCTCGGCGACGGCGGTCTGCAGGTCGAACACCAGGCGGTCCTCGCGCCGCCCGGCGATCGCGTGCAGGCGGGCCCGGACCAGCTTCAGCACGCCTTCGTTGCGCTGCAGCTGGCGCACCTCGAACGGCGTGATGAGGCCGTTGCCGGCGAGCTGCTGCCAGGTCCGGCCGAGCCCGGCCGCGCGGGCCACCCAGATCACCGTCTGCAGGTCGCGCAGCCCGCCCGGGCTTTCCTTGCAGTTCGGCTCGAGCGAGTAGGGCGTGTTCTCGTACTTCTGGTGCCGCTGCCGCATCTCGAGCGTCTTGGCGCGCAGGAAGGCCTTCGGCTCCATGACCTTCGCGGTCGCCTCGCGGAACTCGTTGAAGAGCCGGCTCGACCCGCACAGGAAGCGCGCTTCGAGCAACGCGGTCTGCACCGTGACGTCCTCCAGCGCCATGGCCACGCACTCGTCGACGGTGCGCACGCTCGAGCCGATCTCCAGGCCGGCGTCCCAGCAGTCGGTGATGAAGCGGGCCGTCTCGATGCGTCCGGCCTCGGCGTCGTCGGCCAGGGCCGGCAGGACCACCAGGACGTCGACGTCCGAGTAGGGAAACAGCTCGCCCCGGCCATAGCCGCCGACGGCGACCAGGGCGGCTTCCTCCGGCATGCCGGCCTGGCGCCAAAGCTCGTGCAGGGTAAGGTCGACCTCGCGCGACAGGCCGCGCACCAGGCGCACGGCATCGCGAGCGGTCGGGCGGCCGGCCAGAAAGGCGGCGATGCGGCTCGCCTTCAGCTCGCGGAAGCGCAGCCGGGATGCGGCCGCGACGTCCGGGCCGGGCTCGGCAGCGTCGAGGCTCATGGCCGCGCTCAGGCCGCGGCGACGAAGTCGGGCGGCGGCGGCGCCCCGAGCGAGAGCGTCATCACCTCGTAGCCCGTGTCCGTGACCAGCACCGTGTGCTCCCACTGGGCCGACAGCGACCGGTCGCGCGTGACGATGGTCCAGCCGTCGCCGGCCTCGCGGATGTCGCGCTTGCCGGCGTTGATCATCGGCTCGATGGTGAAGGTCATGCCCGGCTTCAGCTCGTCGAGCGTGCCCGGCTTGCCGTAGTGCAGGACCTGCGGCTCCTCGTGGAAGCGGGCGCCGATGCCGTGGCCGCAGAACTCGCGCACGACCGAGAAGCCGTTCGCCTCGGCGAAGAGCTGGATCGCGCTGCCGACGTCGCCGAGGCGCGCCCCGGGCCGGACCTGGACGATGCCCTTCCACATGGCCTCGTAGGTCTTCTGCACGAGACGCCTCGCCGCGATCGAGCCTTCGCCCACGATGTACATGCGGCTCGTGTCGCCGTGCCAGCCGTCCTTGATGACGGTGACGTCGACGTTGACGATGTCGCCGTTCTTCAGCGGCCGGTCGTTCGGGATGCCGTGGCAGACCTGGTGGTTGATCGAGGTGCAGATCGACTTCGGGTACGGGGTGTAGCCGGGCGGCGCGTAGTTGAGCGGCGCCGGGATCGCACCCTGCTCGTGGACGATGTGATCGTGGGCGAGCCTGTCGATGGCGTCGGTCGTGACCCCGGGCTTCATGTGCGGTGCGAGCAGGTCGAGAACCTCCGCGGCCAGGCGTCCGGCGACACGCATTCCGGCGATCTCCGCTTCGTTCTTGATCGTGATCGTCATGGCCGAATTATCGCATCGGCCCCCTAGAATCGCGGGTTTCCACGGGGCCTGCCCCGCCCACCGAAGGGCGCCGCGCCCGCCCACACTCTGCCTTTCGCGTGACGACCGAGCCCCCGCATCTCGCCCGCTTCGAAGGCGCCAACGCATTGCCGGGCTTTCGCGCCGCGGCCCTTCTCGGAAGGCTGCAGCAAGCCGTCCCGCGCATCGCCGATGTCCAGGCGCGCTTCGTGCACTGGGCCTGCAGCGACGCCGCGCCGGGCGGTTCCGAGCGCGACCGGCTCGCCGCCCTGCTGCAGTACGGCGAAGCGGCGCGCCCCCGCCCCCGCCTTGCCGAGACCATCGTCATCGGCCCGCGCCTCGGCACGATCTCGCCCTGGGCCTCGAAGGCGACCGACATCGCGCGCAACTGCGGCCTGGTCGTGCGCCGGGTCGAGCGCGTCGTGGAGTACGCGCTGACGCTGAAGAAGCCGCTGCTCGGCCAGGCGCCGCCGCTCGATGCCGGCGAGCGCGCCGCCGTCGCGGCGCTCCTGCACGACCGCATGACGGAGAGCGTCTTCGCCGATGCCGATGCCGCCCGGGCCCTGTTCGCCGAGCAGCCGGCGCGGCCGAGCGAGCGGATCGACGTGCTCGGCGGCGGCCGGCGGGCACTGGAGGCCGCCAACCGCGACTTCGGCCTGGCGCTGTCTGACGACGAGATCAACTACCTGCTCGAGGCCTTCCGCGGCCTCGGCCGCAACCCGAGCGACGTCGAGCTGATGATGTTCGCGCAGGCCAACAGCGAGCACTGCCGGCACAAGATCTTCAACGCCGACTTCACGATCGACGGCGAACGCCAGGAGCGCTCGATGTTCGCGATGATCCGCCACACCGAGGCCCGGGCGCCGCAGCACACGGTAGTCGCCTACAGCGACAACGCATCGGTGATGGAAGGCGGCGAGGTCCTGCGCTGGCTTCCGCAGGGCTACACCAATGCGCCGCCCTATGCCGGCCGCCGCGAGCCGGTGCACGTGCTGATGAAGGTGGAGACGCACAACCACCCGACCGCGATCTCGCCCTTCGCCGGCGCCGCAACCGGCGCCGGCGGCGAGATCCGCGACGAGGGCGCGACCGGCCGCGGCTCGCGCCCCAAGGCGGGCCTGACCGGCTTCAGCGTCTCGAACCTGCACCTGCCCGCGCTGCCGGGCTTCCCCGACCTGAGCGGCCCGGACCGCCCCGAGCCCTGGGAGCGCGACCTCTGCGGCAAGCCGGAGCACATCGCCAGCGCCCTGCAGATCATGATCGACGGGCCGATCGGCGGCGCCGCCTTCAACAACGAGTTCGGCCGGCCCAACCTGACCGGCTACTTCCGCGTCTTCGAGCAGACCGTCGGCGGTGAGCGCCGGGGCTATCACAAGCCGATCATGATCGCCGGCGGCCTGGGCGCCATCGCCGCGTCGCAGACGACGAAGATCGCGTTCCCGCCCGGCACGCTGCTGGTCCAGCTCGGCGGCCCGGGCATGCGCATCGGCATGGGCGGGGGCGCCGCCAGCTCGATGGCCGCCGGCGCCAACGCGGCCGACCTCGACTTCGATTCCGTGCAGCGCGGCAACCCGGAGATCCAGCGCCGCGCCCAGGAGGTCATCAACCACTGCGCCGCCCTCGGCGACGCCAATCCCATCCTCGCCATCCACGACGTCGGCGCGGGCGGCCTGTCGAACGCATTTCCCGAGCTGGTCGACGGCGCCGGCCGCGGTGCCGCGATCGACCTCGCCCGCATCCCGGTCGAGGAGAGCGGCCTGGCGCCGAAGGAGGTCTGGTGCAACGAAAGCCAGGAGCGCTACGCCCTGGCCGTCTCGGCCGACGCCCTGCCGATCTTCGAGGCGATGTGCCGTCGCGAGCGCTGCCCCTACGCGGTGATCGGCACGGCGACCGAGGCACCGCGCCTCGTCATGGCGCCCGTCATCGACATGCCGATGCAGGTGCTGCTCGGCAAGCCGCCGAAGATGCACCGCGAGGTGCGGCGTGGCCGCGTCGATGTTCCGCCGCTCGATCTCGGCGCTGCGCTCCTCGAGCGGGTCGCCTTCGACGTCCTGCGCCACCCGACCGTCGCCAGCAAGCGCTTCCTGGTCACGATCGGCGACCGCACCGTCGGCGGCCTGTCGAGCCGCGATCCGATGGTCGGGCCGTGGCAGGTGCCGGTCGCCGACTGCGCGGTCACGCTGGCCGACTTCGAAGGCTTCGCCGGCGAGGCGATGGCGCTCGGCGAGCGAACGCCGCTGGCGGCGATCGACGCGCCGGCGTCGGGGCGGATGGCGGTCGGCGAGGCCATCACCAACCTGCTCGCCGCGCCGATCGAGCTCGACCGCGTCAAGCTGAGCTGCAACTGGATGGCCGCGTGCAGCGACGACCCGCACGGCCGCGCCGGGGCCGGCGCCTTGCCGGCCAGCACCGGAGACATGCCGCCGCCGCCCGGCGACGACGCCGCGCTCTACGACACCGTCCGCGCCGTGGCGATGGAGCTCTGCCCGGCGCTCGGCATCGGCGTTCCGGTCGGCAAGGACAGCCTGTCGATGCGCACGCGCTGGGCCGGCGAAGGCGGCGCGGCGAAGCAGGTGACGGCGCCGGTGAGCCTCGTCGTCACCGCCTTCGCCACGGTCGCCGATGTCCGTCCGGCATCGACGCCGCAGCTGCTGCCCGGGGACACGACGCTGCTGCTCGTCGACCTCGGGCGCGGCCGCATGCGGATGGGCGGCTCGATGCTGGCGCAGGTGCTCGGCCAGTTCGGCAACGAGGTGCCGGACCTCGACGAGCCGGCTTTGCTGAAGGCGCTGGTCGAGGCCGTCGGGCGCCTGCGCGCCGCCGGGCTCGTGCTGGCCTACCACGACCGCAGCGACGGCGGCCTCTGGGCGACGGTGTGCGAGATGGCCTTCGCCGGCCACCTCGGCGTCAGCCTCAACGTCGACCTGCTCGTCACCGAGAGCGACGGCATCGCCGACAGCCGCGCCGACACGGGCGACGCGAAGAACTGGGCGACCCAGGTCGGCGCCCGCCGCGACGAGCTGACCCTCCGCGCGCTCTTCAACGAGGAGCTGGGCGCGGTGATCCAGGTGCCCACCGCGCGCCGCGACGAGGCGATCCAGGTGCTGCGCGGCGCCGGCCTCGGCCGGCACAGCCACGCCATCGGCAAGACCAACGACCGCGGCGCGATCGAGGTGTGGCGCGATGCGAAGGCGGTGTTCCGGGCACCGCTGCGCGAGCTCCACCAGGCCTGGGACGAGGTCAGCTGGCGCATGTGCCGGCTCCGCGACGACCCCGCCTGCGCCGATGCCGAGCACGAGGCGGCCGGACGCAGCGACGACCCCGGGCTGCACGTCCACGCCGCGGAAGGCCGGCCGGTGGCGCCGGCGCTCGTCGGCACGCGGCCGAAGCTGGCGGTGCTGCGCGAGCAGGGCGTCAACAGCCATGTCGAGCTCAGCTACGCCATGGACCAGGCCGGCTTCGACACCTTCGACGTGCACATGACCGACCTGCAGGCCGTGCGGGCCCGGCTCGACCAGTTCCAGGGCTTCGTCGCCTGCGGCGGCTTCAGCTACGGCGACACGCTCGGCGCCGGCGAGGGCTGGGCCCGCTCGATCCTCTTCAACGCCCTGCTGGCCGACCAGTTCGCCGGTTTCTTCGCCCGGCCGGACGCCTTCGCGCTCGGCATCTGCAACGGCTGCCAGATGATGGCCGCGCTCGCCGCCATGATCCCCGGCGCCGAGGCCTGGCCGCGCTTCACGCGCAACCGCAGCCAGCAGTTCGAGGCCCGGCTCAGCCTGGTGGAGGTCGTTCCCTCGGCGTCGATCTTCCTCGGCGGGCTGGCCGGCAGCCGCATCCCGGTGGCGGTGGCGCACGGTGAGGGCTACGCCGATTTCTCGCAGCGCGGCGACCCGGCCCGGGTCCACGCGGCGATGCGCTTCGTCGATCACCGCGGCGTCGCCGCCGAGGCGTACCCGGCCAATCCGAACGGAAGCCAGGGTGGCCTGACCGGGGTGACCACGGCCGACGGCCGCTGGACGGCGCTCATGCCGCACGCGGAGCGTGTCTTCCGCAACGTGCAGATGAGCTGGACGTCGGGCGACCGCAGCGAGCGCAGTCCCTGGATGGCGATGTTCGAGAACGCCAGGGGAGCCCTGTAGACGGAGGGCGTTCGGCCAGGCGACCTTCGTGCAGGCGGTGGACGTCGGTGAAGCGCAGCTGACACGATCGCCGGGCCGCGCCCGGGACGCTACTTCAGCGGCGCGGCCTTCTCCGTCTGCTCGGTGACGGCCTCGCGCGGCTCGCCCTCGCGCTGCAGGCGCTTCTGCAAGGCGATCATCTCCGCGCCCAGCGCCTCGAGCTGCGCCGCGTCGAGGAGCTTGCGCACCTTGGGAAAGAGGTTTTCCTCCTCTTCCTCATGGTGGTGCTCGCTCTGCTCCTTGAGCACCTTGAACTTCGGCTCGAAGGTCTGTGCGCCCGGCGCGAGCTCGAGCAGGTCGCTCAGCAGGCGCTTCAGAGAAAGGTGTTCCTCCAGCGACTCGAGCAGGATGTCCTCGGTGCGGCCGGCGCGGACCGCGGGATAGAACAGCTCTTCCTCGGAAGCGATGTGCACCGTCAGCAGATCGCCGACCTCGGCGAAGCGGCGCGAGCGCTCGCCGTCGTCGTCGGCCTCGAGCACCTGCTCGAGGGAGGCTTCAATGCGGCGGTGCTGGGTGACGAGAAGGTCGACTGCATTCATGGACGGTCCGGGCAAGCAAGAGGTCCCACACCCTACCGGCACGGGACGCCCATTGCAGCCGGGCCGCATCGCCAGGGCGGGTAAGCGTTGTCCGACGTGCCGGCTAACATCTTCGGCATGAGCTCCTCCGAACGCATTCCGGGCCGCCGCCTCCTGCACGCCCCGGGACCGACGCACGTGCCCGACGAGGTGGTCAACGCCATGTCGCGCCAGCCGACGGACCTGGCCGACGCCCGCCTCCTGCCGCTGATCGCCGCCTGCGAGTCGGGCCTGAAGGAAGTCCTGAAGACCGAGCGTGCCGACGTCTTCTTCTTCGCGGCCAACGGCCACGGCGGCTGGGAGGCGGTGATCGCCAACCTGGTGGCGCCGGGCACCCGGATCCTGGTGCCGGGAACGGGCAACTTCTCCGACGGCTGGGCCGAGCAGGTCGAGGCCTTCGGCGGCGTCGCGCTGCGAACGCCCTTCACCGAAGGCTTCCCGATCGACCCGGCCGCCGTCGAAGCCGTGCTCCGCGACGACAAGGACCACCGCATCGCCGCCGTGTTCGCGATCCACACCGACACCGCGAGCGGGACGACGTCGGACCTCGCGGCGCTGCGCTGCGCCATCGACGCGGCCCGCCATCCGGCCCTGTTCGTCGTCGACGTCGTGGCCTCGCTGGCGGCGGCGCCGTTCGCCATGGACGCGCTCGGCGCCAACGTCGTCATGGGGGCGTCGCAGAAGGGCCTGATGGTGCAGCCCGGCCTGGCCTTCGTCGCCGTCGACGAGCGCGCCATGGCCGTCGCGCGGGCGACGCCGACGCCGCGCTACTACTGGGACTGGGAGCGGCGCCGCCACGACACCTCGTTCCGCAAGTTCTGCGGCACCCCGCCGCTCGCCCATCTCAACGGCCTCGAGGCGGCGCTGGCGCTGATCCGGACCGAAGGGCTCGATCGGGTGCATGCACGGCACGCCCGCCTGGCCCGCGCCGTTCACGCCGCGGTGACGCGCTGGGGCGAGGCCGGGTCGCTGCGCCTCTTCACGCGGGCGCCGGAAGCGCGCTCGGTCTCGGTGACGGCGATCGAGACGTCGGCCGGGATCGACCCGGAGGCGCTGCGCACGGTGGCGCGCGAGCGCTTCCAGGTCGCCGTGGCCGGCGGCCTGGGACCGCTCGGCGGGCGCGTGTTCCGCATCGGCCACCTCGGCGACGTCAACGAGGCGATGGTCCTGGGCTGCCTCGGCGGTGTCGAGGCAGCCATGCAGGTGCGGGGCATCGCGCACGGCCGGGGCGGGGTCGAGGCGGCAATCGCATCGCTGTGCAACCGATGACTTCGAACTCGTCGGCTACTTGCCGGGAACGCGGGCCGCCTGCCGCGAGCCGAGATGGAAGCCGCTGTCGAGCAGCAGCAGCTCGCCGGTGACGGTTCGCGCGCCCTCGACCAGCCAGAGCACCGCGTCGGCGACGTCCTCGGCCGTGCTGGCTCGCCCGAGCGGCGCGTTGCCTTCGTACATGGCCCTCAGCTTCTCGTAGCCTTCGGCGCCGATGCCGTCGACGAACCATCGCGTCGTGATGAGACCCGGGCAGACTGCGTTGACGCGGACCTCGGGCGCCATCGCCCGCGCGAAGTGGAGCGTCATCGCGTTGACGGCTCCCTTCGAGGCGACGTACGCGACCGACGAGCCGATGCCCAGCGCGCCGGCGATCGACGACACGTTGACGATCGAGCCGTGCGCCGCCTTCAGGTGCGGCGCACAGGCGCGGATCATCTGGAAGGTGCCGAGCGCGTTGACCCCGATGACGCGCTGGAAGGTCTCGGCATCGATCGCGTCCCAGTTCGCCGCCCCCGCGAACGAGGTGATGCCGGCGTTGTTGACGAGCGCATCGAGGCGGCCCCAGCGGGCGACGGCCGCCTCGACCATCGCCCTGCACGCCGCGTCCTCGGCGACATCGCCCTGCTGCAGCAGGGTATCGGCGCCGGCGTGGCGGCAGGCCGCGGCCGAGTCCTCGGCCTCGGCCCGGCTCTTCGAGTAGTTGACGAGCAGGTCGTAGCCCTGCGCCGCCAGCGCCAGGGCCGTCGCCGCCCCCACGCCGGTAGCCGAGCCCGTGACGATCGCGACCTTGCGTGCACCCATGTTTGTCCTCCGATCACGAAGGCCGTAGCTTGCCACGCGACGCCTGCGAAGCCCGGGCTTTTAGAATGGGCGCGCATGTTCATCAACGGCATCGGCACCGCCACCCCGCCGACTCGCTACACCAAGGCCGAATGCCTCGAGGCATTCCACCGCTCGGCGTGGTTCGCGAAGCTCGACACCCGCTCGCACCTGATCGCCCGCACCGTCCTGCAGCGCGACAACGGCATCGAGGCGCGCCGCCTCGCGCTCGGGTCGCTCGACGAGGTGTTCACGATCGATCCCGACACGCTCGATCGCCGCTTCCTCGCCCATGCGCCGATGCTCGCGCGCGAAGCGGGCGCGCGGGCGCTCCAGGCAGCCGGCCTTCGCGCCGACGAGATCGGTGCCGTCGTCGTCAGCACCTGCACCGGCTACCTGTGTCCCGGCCTCTCGGGCTATGTCGTCGAGGGGCTCGGGCTGCTCCCGGGTGTGCAGGCCTTCGACCTGGTCGGCCAGGGCTGCGCGGCGGCCCTGCCCAACCTGCAGCTGTCGCGGGCGTTGATCGCGTCCGGCGCGGCCGAGCACGTGCTCTCGGTCTGCGTCGAGGTGAGCAGCGCGGCGATGTACCTCGACAACGACCCCGGCGTCCTGATCAGCGCCTGCCTGTTCGGCGACGGCGCCGGCGCGGCCGTCGTGTCGCGTGCCCCCGGCAACGGCCGCCGAATCGAGTGGAAGGACAGCGCCTCGCTGATCGAGCCGGGCCAGCGCAAGGCCCTGATGTTCGAGCAGCGCGACGGCATGCTGCGCAACATCCTGACGCGCGAGGTGCCGGTGCTCGCGGCCGATTACGCGCACCGCGTGCTCGCGACCGTTCTCGGCCGGGCCCGGCTGAACAGCGGCGACATCGCTGCCTGGATCATGCATGCCGGCGGCCGCGACGTGCTGCTCGCGCTCGAGCGCCGCTTCGAGCTCGATCACGAGGCCTTCGTCTACAGCGCGGCGATGCTGCGCGAGTACGGTAACCTGTCCAGCGCTTTCGTCTATTTCGTGCTCGAGGCGGCGCTGGCCGACGCCGCGCCCGGCGGCTGGTGGTGGCTCTCGTCGTTCGGTGCCGGCTTCAGCTGTCACGGGGCTTTGCTGGAGGTGGAATGAACGTTTCTTCCCGTGTCGCCGAACGACCCGTCCTGCCTCGCATCGTCGAGGCGGAGATGCTCGACAGCCTGTCGCCAGACGACCCGGCCGCGGAGCGTTCGCGCCGCGACCTCGTCCGCGTCAACCGGGTCATGGGCGCGTCGCGCGTCCTGGCGCGCGCCATGCGCACCGCCATGGCCGGGCGCATGCCCAGCGGCCGGCCGCTGCGCGTGCTGGAGATCGGCTGCGGCGACGGCGACCTGCTGCTGGCCGCGGTCGCGGGCCTCAAGGGCTGGCCCAAGGCCGACCTGACCCTTCTCGACCGCGTGCCGCTGGTCGACTTCGAGACCCAGCGCGCCTTCGCCGCGCACGGCTGGCTGGCGCGCACGGTCACCGCCGACGTCGTCCAGTGGGCGGTCGCGCCCACGTTCTGGCCGCGTTTCGACCTCGTCGTCGCCAACCTGTTCCTGCACCACTTCGACGCCGTCGGCCTGGGCGCGCTGCTCAAGGCGATCGCGCGGCGCTGCGATGCGCTCGTCGCCTGCGAGCCGCGCCGAGAGCGCCTGGCGCTGGCCGCCAGCCACCTGGTCGGCGCGATCGGCGCCAACGCGGTGACGCGCAAGGACGCCGTGCTCAGCGTGCGCGCCGGCTTCATCGACCAGGAGATCACCGCCCTCTGGCCGCGCCCGGGCCTGGGTCAAGCCGCACCCGCGGAGGACGCAGCGGGAGAGTGGCAATGCCGCGAGTACGCGGCCGGTCTCTTCAGCCACGTGTTCATCGCCACGCGAGCCGGGGCCGGCCCGGCGAGCTGATGCAGCGTTTCGACGCGGCCATCGTCGGCGCCGGGCCGGCCGGGTCGGCAGCGGCCATCCTCCTGGCCCGTGCCGGGTGGAACGTGGCCCTCGTCGAACGGCAGCGCTTTCCGCGCCGCAAGGTCTGCGGCGAGTGCATCGCCGCCCCGAACCTGCCGCTGCTCGATGCACTCGGCATCGGCGACGCGATCCGCGAGCTTGCCGGGGGGGAGCTGAGGCGCGTGGCCCTGCTGCACGGCAGCCGCACGGTGACCGCCCCCCTGCCACCCGCCGACAAGGGCGAGTCCTTCGGTCGCGCGCTCGGTCGCGAGCACCTCGACACCTTGCTGGTCGAGCAGGCGAGGGCGGCCGGGGCGACGGTGTTCCAGCCGGTCGCCTTGCATCGCTTCGAAGGCCGACCGGGCCGGTTCGCCTTTCACCTGCGCCGCACGCCGGGCGCAGGCGACGGCGTCGACAGCGTCGAGCTCGACGCCGCCGTGGCCATCGCCGCGCACGGCTCGTGGGAGCCGCTGCCGTCCGAGCGCGAGAGCCGGCGGGCTGCGCGCCGCTCCAGCGACCTGTTCGCCTTCAAGGCCAACTTCCGTGGCGTGCGCCTCGAGGCCGACCTGCTGCCGGTGCTGTCCTTCCCGGGCGGCTACGGCGGCATGGTCGTCGCCGACGGGGGCCTGGCGACCCTGGCGTGCTGCGTCCGGGAAGATCGCCTCGAGCAGCAGCGGGCGCAGGCCGGCGCGGGCCGTGCCGGCGACGCCGTCGAGGCCCTGCTGCGACGCGCCTGCGACGGAGTCGCTGCCGCGCTGCGGCCTGCCGTTCGCGAGGGGCCGTGGCTGTCCACCGGGCCGATCCGCCCGGGCGTTCGCCTCGGCGCCGGCGACGGCGTCTTTCGCATCGGCAACGCTGCCGGCGAAGCCCATCCCATCGTCGGCGAAGGGATCAGCATGGCCCTGCAGTCGGCCTTCCTGCTCGCCTCGGTCATCGGCCCGAGGCGCGGCGCCCTCGTCGACGCCGGCTCCCGGGGCGCCCCTGCGCCAGCGCAGGAGCAGGCGATCGCCGAGTACGAGTCGCTCTGGCGATCGAGCTTCGCTCACCGCCTGCGCGTTGCAGCGGTCTTCGCCCACGTCGCCATGCGGCCGTGGGCAGCGGCCGCGCTCTGGCCGCTGCTGCAGCGCTGGCCCGGCGCGCTGGCCCGCGGCGCGCGCTGGAGCGGCAAGACGCGCTGCGTGCCGCAGGCGGCCCGGCTCGCCGCGGCGAGCCGCTAGGAACGTCGAGAAGAAGGCGGGGCCCGGCCGTTCGGGCTCGGGTATCGTGCCCGCCGTGCCGTCCCTCGCCGCCGCATCCCGCCGCTTCGATCGCCTCGATGCGCTGCGCGGCCTGGCGATGGTGTGGATGGCGGCGTTCCACTTCTGCTTCGACCTCGACCACTTCGGCTTCGTCGACCAGGACTTCCGCAACGACCCGTTCTGGACCGTGCAGCGGACGTCCATCGTCACCCTGTTCCTGCTTTGCGCCGGGGCCGGGCAGGCGATCGCCACGGCCGAAGGCCAGGCGCTCGGCCGCTTCTGGAAGCGCTGGGCGCAGGTGGCGGGCTGTGCGGTGCTCGTCAGCGTCGCGTCGTGGTGGATGTTTCCTCGATCCTTCATCAGCTTCGGCGTGCTGCACGGCATTGCCCTCATGCTGATCGTCGTGCGCTTCACCGCACCGTGGGGCCGGGCCCTGCTGCCGCTCGGCCTGCTCGCCATCGCCCTGCCGCACCTGCTGCAGCACCCATTCTTCGACAGCCGCTGGACGAACTGGGTCGGCCTGGTCACGCGTCTGCCCGTGACCGAGGACTACGTGCCGGTGCTGCCCTGGCTCGGCGTGATGTGGTGGGGTGCGGCCGGGGCGCAGATCCTGCTGCGGCGAGGCCGCGCCGCCTTCGAGCGCCCGCTTCCTCCGGCGCTGGCGCCGCTCGCCGGGCTCGGCCGCTGGAGCCTCAGCTTCTACATGCTGCACCAGCCGGTGCTGATCGGCATCGTCGCGGCGGCGGCCTATCTCGCGGGCCGGCCGGGCTGAGCCGGGCGGCCGGCTACGATGGGGCGATGACTCGACAGGTCCTGTTCGGCTTCCACGCACTCGGCGTTCGCCTCAAGGTGGCGCCGCGCTCGGTCGTCGAGCTGCACGTCGATGCGGCGCGACGCGACCCGCGCATGCAGCAGTTCGTGGCCCGCGCCCGCGACGCCGGCGCGAGGCTGGTCGAGAGCGACGACCAGCGCCTGCACAAGCTCGCCGGCTCGCCGCGGCACCAGGGCGTGGTCGGCCTCGTCGAGCCGCTGCGGCAGGCGAAGTCGCTCGACGACCTGCTCGACGGCGTCGAGGCCGCGCCGCTGCTGCTCGTCCTCGACGGCGTCACCGACCCGCACAACCTCGGCGCCTGCCTGCGCGTCGCCGATGGCGCAGGGGCCCATGCCGTGGTCGCCCCGAAGGACCACGCGGTCGGGCTCAACGCCACGGTCGCCAAGGTCGCCAGCGGCGCCGCCGAGACCGTGCCCTACTTCATGGTGACCAACCTGGCGCGAACCCTGAACGAGCTCAAGGAGCGCGCGATCCGCATCGTCGGCACCGCCGAGGATGCTCCGCGCTCGATGTACGAGATCGACCTTTCCGGGCCCCTGGCGCTGGTCTTCGGCGCGGAAGGCAAGGGCATGCGCCAGCTCACGGCGAAGACCTGCGACGAGCTCGTGCACCTGCCGATGCAGGGGGTGGTCGAGAGCCTCAACGTCTCGGTTGCGAGCGGCGTCTGCCTGTACGAGGCGGCGCGGCAGCGCCGCCTGGCCGCGGCGGCGCAGGGCGGCGGCAGCAGCGCCTGAGCAGGCCATGCCGGTCGTCGAGATCACGCACCCGCTGGTCCGCCACAAGGTCGGCCTGCTGCGCGACGCCTCGCTCTCGACCAAGAGCTTTCGCGAGATCACGGCCGAGCTGGGCCGGCTCCTGACCTACGAGGCGACGGCCGATTTCCCGCTCGAGCGGGTGACGGTCCAGGGCTGGAGCGGCCCGGTCGAGGTCGAGCGGATCGCCGGCAAGAAGGTCACCGTCGTGCCGATCCTGCGCGCCGGCCTCGGCATGCTCGACGGCGTGCTCGATGCGATCCCGAACGCGAAGGTGAGCGTCGTCGGCATCGCCCGCAACCACGCGACGCTGCAGCCGGAGCCGTACGTCGATCGCCTCGCCGGCGTGCTGCACGCGCGCACGGCCATCGTGCTCGACCCGATGCTGGCGACGGGCGGCTCGATGAACTCGTGCATCGCGCTGCTGAAGTCACGCGGCGCGACCGACATCCGCGCGCTGGTGCTCGTCGCCGCGCCGGAAGGCATCGCCGCCCTGACTGCGGCTCACCCCGACGTGCGCTGCTGGACGGCGGCGATCGACAGCCACCTGAACGAGTGCGGCTACATCCTGCCCGGCCTCGGTGATGCCGGCGACCGCATCTTTGGGACGCGATGACGATCGCGGACGCCCGCGTCAGACCCAGCCGAAGGCGCCGACCACGGCGCCGAGCCCGACCAGCCAGATCGGGCTGAGCCGGGTCTTCATCATCGCGGCGATGGCGACGGCGATGAGCGCGATCGCACCCAGGGCGTGTCCGCCGCCGCCCGCGACATAGGGCTGGGCCAGGATCCATCCCGTGGCCACGAGCAGGCCGATGGTGATCGGCGTCATGCCGGTGGTGAAGGCGCGCATGCCGCGCGTCTCGCGCCGCTGCCGGCCCCAGCGCGTGGCGAGCAGGGTCAGCGTCGTCGACGGCAGCATGATGCCGACCATCGTCGCCAGTGCGCCGATCGGTCCGGCGACGTTCCAGCCGATGACGGCGACGAAGAGGATGTTCGGCCCCGGCGCGGCCTGCGCGATCGCGATCGAGGCGGTGAACTGCGCGTCGGTGATCCACGGGTGCTCGAAGACGACGTAGCGGTGCATGCCCGGCGCCGTGGTGATCGCGCCGCCGACGGCGAGCAGGCTGAGGACGAGGAAGTGCGCGAACAGGCCGAGCAGGTCGGCCGTGCTCAGCGGCGAGGCGAAGAAGGCGGCGACGCCGTCCATTAGGGCCTGTTAACGCTATGGGAGGGTTCGCGCCGGTGCGGCGCGGGCTGCAGGGCAAGGCGCCTGTGAGGCCGTGTGCCTCTGGCACACAACGAGCGGGCAACGCCGCCCTGCAGCCCG
>NZ_JANODC010000219.1:0-2047 GCF_031412495.1 Rhizobacter sp.
GATCAGGATCTTGAAAGGCGAGCCCTTGCCCATGCCGACGAAGCTGCAGAAGGTCAGCAGGTAGACCGCAAAGAACTCCGGCGCGCCGAATTTCAAGGCGAACCTGGCCACCAGCGGAGCCAGGAAGGTGATCATCAGCACCGCCACGAAGGCGCCGACAAAGCTCGACGTGAAGGCCGCCGTCAGCTCCTGGCCTTCCTTGCCCTTCTGCGACAGGGGATAGCCGTCGAAGGTGGTCGAGACCGACCACGGCTCGCCGGGAATATTGAAGAGGATCGAGGTGATGGCGCCACCGAAGAGCGCGCCCCAGTAGATGCACGACAGCATCACGATGGCCGAAGTCGGCGACATCGTGAAGGTCAACGGCAGCAGGATCGCCACACCGTTGGCGCCGCCCAGACCAGGCAGCACGCCGATCAGCACCCCGAGGATGATGCCCACGAACATCAGCCCGATGTTCAGCGGCGTCAGCACCACGGCGAAGCCCTGCATCAGGGAATTGATCTCTTCCATTGCGCGCTCCGGAGCTGTGGCGTGGGATTCAGTAACCGAGGAAGCGCAAGGGCTCGAGCGTGCCTTTGTACAGCGGCACCTTGAACCAGACCTCGAACATCATGAAGAACAGCGCGACGACGGAAACCGCCACCACCACGCTCTTGAGCGGCGAGTACTTGCCCAGAATGATCATGAAGAGGGCGATGTAGATGGCCGAGGCGACATACAGCCCGGCGAACCAGATTCCCAGCACGTACACCGCGGCCGGCAGCAGCACCGACAACACCCGGCCCAGTTGCACCCGGTCGACGAAGGTTCCTTCATCGCGCGAACTCGCGCGAAGCGAATGCACGATGATGCCGAGCGCCGAAATGCAGACGATCGCGCCGATATAGAAGGGGAAGTAGCCCGCACCGGGTCCATCACTGGTCCAGCCCGCGCCCAGGCGGCGCGCCTCCACCACGACGACCGCGCCAATCACGAAAAGGATCGCGGCGACCACCGCATCCATGGTGCAGTTCTTCACCACCGCGGGGCTGTCGGCTGCGGACAAATCATGGTCTGACATGGTGCGGGTTCCTTCGGAGCGGCCGGGCCGCTGCGCATCGATCAGCCCGCGTTGCGCGTGATGGCGCGACACGGGCCGGCAGCAAAAACGGGCGGTCTCGCGTCAGACCCTGGGCGTGACGCGAGCCGGCCCCTCGATCACGGTTTGGCGATGAAGCCGGCTTCCGTCATCAGCTGCTTGTGCAGGATGTCGGCGCTGGTCAGCCACTTGACGTATTCCGTGCCGCTCAGCGCCGTCGTGTTGAAGGCGCCTTTCTCCATGAATTCTTTCCAGTCCGGCGTCGCGCGGACCTTGTTCAACAGCGCCACGTAATACGCGGTCTGGTCGGCCGTCACGCCAGGAGCCATGAACAGGCCGCGCAACATCACGGAGTCGGTTGGGACGCCGGCTTCCTTGCAGGTGGGGATGTCACCCCAGGACTGCGTGTCGGTGACCTTTTCCTTGTAAGGCATGCGGGTGTCGTCGAACACGCACAGGGGGCGCAGCTTGCCGGCGCGCCACTGGGCCACGGCCTCGATCGGATTGTTGACCGTGGCGTCGATGTGCCCGCCGACGAGTTGCACCGCCACCTCGCCGCCACCTTTGTACGGCACGTAGATGAACTTGGTGCCGGTGGCCTTCTCGAGGCCGACTGTCAGGATCTGGTCTTCCTGCTTCGAACCCGTGCCGCCCATCTTCATCTTGCTCGGCCCCGCAGCCTTGACGGCAGCGATGAATTCGGCCGCGGTCTTGTACGGCTTGTCGGCGTTGACCCACAGCACGAACTGGTCGAGCGCCATCATCGACACGGGCGTCATGTCCTTCCAGTTGAAGGGCACGCCGGTGGCCAGCGGTGTGGTGAACAGATTCGACAGCGTGATGATGATCTTGTGCGGGTCGCCCTTGGCCTCCTTGACGGCCAGAAAGCCCTCGGCGCCTGCGCCGCCCGACTTGTTGACGACCACCAGCGATTCCTTCATCAGCTTGTGCTTGACGATGATGCCC
>NZ_JANODC010000220.1:0-10504 GCF_031412495.1 Rhizobacter sp.
GCGGCCAAGGCGGCGGCAGAGTCGGCAGCGGCCAGCGGCGGCGCGGCCAGCACAGCCGCGGCGGCCGGTACGAGCCAGGCTGCCCCGGCCAGCGCCAGCGCCGGCGCCGAGAGCGCCGCCCCGAAGCAGTAGGCGGCTTGCCGCCGCGGCGAGGGCGCCTGCGAGCGCCTCGCCGCCGCCCCCCTGGGGAAGTCGACGCAACGCGCGCACCGGGCCCGTTGCCCATTGGGCGAACCGGCGATGCCGATAATCGCCGCTCGACAACCCGCCCTGCCCCATGACCCGCCCCTTCAACTTCAGCCCCGGTCCCGCCGTCCTCCCGGAACCGGTGCTGCGCCAGGCGGCCGAGGAGATGCTCGACTGGCACGGCACCGGCATGTCGGTGATGGAGATGAGCCACCGCGGCAAGGTGTTCATGGCGATCCAGGCCGAGGCGGAAGTGCTGCTGCGCCGGCTGCTCGCCATCCCGGACACCTACAAGGTCCTGTTCCTGCAAGGCGGCGCGATCGGTCAGAACGCCATCGTTCCGATGAACCTGCTGCGCGGCAGGACGAGCGCCGACTACGTGCACACCGGCGAATGGGCGAAGCGGTCGATGGCCGAGGCCGCCCACTTCTGCCGCGTCAACGTCGCCGCCAGTTCGGAGCCGAACGGCTTCACCTCGATCCCGCCGCAGCACGAGTGGCGCCTGGAGCCGGACGCCGCCTACGTCCACATCTGCGCCAACGAGACCATCGGCGGTCTCGAGTACCACTGGGTTCCGGAGACCGGCGACGTGCCGCTGGTGGCGGACATGTCGTCGAACATCCTGTCCCGGCCCATCGACGTGTCCCGATACGGCCTGATCTACGCCGGCGCGCAGAAGAACATCGGGCCGGCCGGGCTGACGCTCGTGATCGTCGACGAGCGCCTGCTCGGCGGCGCCCTGCCGACGACACCTTCGGCCTTCGACTACACGATCCAGGCGGCCAACAACTCGATGATCAACACGCCGCCGACCTACGCCATCTACCTGGCCGGGCTCGTCTTCCGCTGGCTGGATGCACAGGGCGGCCTGCCGGCCATCGCCGAGGCGAACGACACGAAGGCTCGGCTCCTCTACGACTGCATCGACGGCAGCGGCTTCTACCGGAACGGAATTGCTCCGGCCGACCGCTCGGCCATGAACGTGCCCTTCCACCTGCCCGACCCGCGCCTGGACGCGGCCTTCCTCGACGGCGCCCGGGAGGCCGGCCTGGTGCAGCTGAAGGGGCACCGCATCGTCGGCGGGATGCGCGCCTCGATCTACAACGCGATGCCGGTCGACGGCGTCCGTGCGCTGGTCGCCTACATGACGGGCTTCGCGCTGAAGCATGGTTGAGGCGTGCCGGGATGCATGAGTATGCGTTCTTAAGTATGTACAATAGATGCATACTTCAGCGGGAGGACGCGATGGAAGCGACGGTCGCCGAGCGCGGGCAGATCACCTTGCCGAAGGCGGTGCGCGATGCGCTCGGCCTCACCAAGGGGACGCAGCTGAAGGTCGAGCTGGACGGTAGCCGGATCATCCTGCGCAAGAACGTCGACGACGCCATCTCCCGGCTGCGCGGCCGCTTCAAGCTGCCCGCCGGGACCACGACCGATGACGTGATGCGGGAGCTCCGCGGGCGCGCGCCAGGCGACCCCGTCGATCCCTGAGCGCCCTCGCGGCCATGATCGCGATCGACACGTCGGTGCTCATCGATCTCCTAGGCGGCGATGCCGGCGCCGACGCCTCCGAGTCGAGCCTGCGCCAGGCGCTGGCGACGGGCCCGGTCGTGGTCTGCGACGTCGTGGTCAGCGAGATCGTGGCCGGCCTCGGCTTCGGCGGGGAGCTCTTCGACGTGCTCGAGGAAGCGGGCATCCGCTATTCGCCGACCGATGCGCGTGCCGCCGTACGAGCCGGCGAGATGCAACGTCGCTACAAGCAGCGCCTGAAGGCAGACGGCCGCGCGCCGGCATCGCCGCGCACGGTCCCGGATTTCCTGATCGGTGCGCATGCCTTGCTGCAGTGCAATGCGCTCATCACCCGTGACGCCGGGTTCTTTCGCGACTACTTTAAGGGGCTGAAGATCATCGTTCCGACGGCGGTCTGATTACCCCGCCCCCGCCATCTCCCACAAGGTCCACCATGCCGCACGCTTTCGCCAACACGCTCCGCACCTTCAAGACCGCTTCCGGAAAGGAGGGGAGCTTCTACTCGCTGCCCGAGCTCGCCAAGGCCTACCCGAACGTATCGCGCATGCCGGTGTCGATGCGCATCGTGCTCGAGTCGGTGCTGCGCAACTGCGACGGCAAGAAGGTGACGCCGGAACATGTCGTCGAGCTGGCCAACTGGAAGGCGAAGGCACCGCGGCTCGACGAGATCCCCTTCGTCGTCGCCCGCGTCATCCTGCAGGACTTCACCGGCGTTCCGCTGCTCGCCGACCTCGCCGCGATGCGCAGCGTCGCCAGGGAGATGGGCAAGGACCCGAAGTCGATCGAGCCGCTGGTGCCGGTCGACCTGGTCGTCGATCACTCGGTGATGATCGACTACTTCGGGACCAAGGACGCGCTCGACCTGAACATGAAGCTCGAGTTCAAGCGCAACCTCGAGCGCTACCAGTTCATGAAGTGGGGCATGCAGGCCTTCGACACCTTCGGCGTCGTTCCGCCGGGCTTCGGCATCGTCCACCAGGTCAACCTCGAGTACCTCGCCCGCGGCGTGCACAAGCAGGCCGCCGCGAAAGGCCAGCCGACGGTCTACTACCCGGATTCGCTCGTCGGCACCGACAGCCACACGACGATGATCAACGGCATCGGCGTGGTCGGGTGGGGCGTCGGCGGCATCGAGGCCGAGGCCGCCATGCTCGGCCAGCCTGTCTACTTCCTGACGCCCGACGTCGTCGGCTTCGAGTTCAAGGGGCGCCTGCGCGAAGGCGTGACGGCGACCGACCTGGTCCTCTCGGTCACGGAGATCCTGCGCCGCGAAAAGGTGGTCGGCAAGTTCGTCGAGTTCTTCGGCGAAGGCATCGACAACCTCGGCGCGTCGAACCGCGCCACCCTCGCCAACATGGCGCCCGAGTACGGCGCGACGATGGGCTTCTTCCCGGTCGACGACCGGACCATCGAGTACTTCGAGGGCACGGGCCGCACGAAGGCGGAGATCGAAGCCTTCCAGGCCTACTTCAAGGCCCAGGGCATCTATGGCGCGCCGCGCGCCGGCCAGATCGACTACAGCCAGATCGTGACGCTCGACCTCGGCACCGTCACCCCCAGCCTGGCGGGGCCGAAGCGGCCCCAGGACCGGATCGAGATCGGCCGCGTCAAGGAGCAGTTCACCGCCCTCTTCAGCGCGCCGCCCTCCGAGAGCGGCTTCAACCAGCCGAAGGCGCATCTGCTGCCGCGGCATCAGGTGCGGGCGGCAGACACGGAGGCAGCGACGCAGGTCGACGACGCAGCCACGCGTGCGCCGCGCGATCCCGCCGTGCCGCCGGGCGCGCCGCGCTTCGTTCGCGAGATGTCCGAGAACCGGCCGACGCTGGCCGCAGCCCTGCACCGGGCGGTGCCCGAGCAAACGATCCGGGGCGACATCACGATCGGCAACGGCGACGTGCTCATCGCCGCCATCACCTCGTGCACGAACACCTCGAACCCGAGCGTCATGATCGCTGCCGGGCTGCTCGCCAAGAAAGCGGTCGCGGCCGGCCTGACGGTGCAGCCGCACATCAAGACCTCGCTCGCCCCCGGCTCGCGCATCGTCACCGAGTACCTGACCAAGAGCGGCCTGATGCCGGCCCTGGAGAAGCTCGGCTTCAACCTGGCCGCCTACGGCTGCACGACCTGCATCGGCAACGCCGGCGACCTGACGCCCGAGATCAACGAGACGATCTCGAAGAACGACCTCGTCTGCGCCGCCGTGCTGTCCGGCAACCGCAACTTCGAGGCGCGCATCCATCCGAACCTGAAGGCCAACTTCCTGGCCAGCCCGCCGCTCGTCGTGGCCTACGCCATTGCCGGGACGGTGCTGCGCGACCTGATGACCGAGCCGGTCGGTCAGGGCCACGGCGGCCGCGACGTCTACCTCGGCGACATCTGGCCCACGAGCGACGAGATCGACGCGCTGATGAAGCACGCGATGAACGGCAAGGCCTACAAGGCCAACTACGACAAGGTCGCCAGCGAGCCGGGCCTGCTGTGGGAAAAGATCAGGGGCGTGAGCGGGCAGGTCTACAACTGGCCGAAGTCGACCTACATCGCCGAGCCGCCCTTCTTCGACGGCTTCACGATGCAGCCGAAGGCGAGCGAGATCGGCTTTCGCGGCGCCCGCGCGATGGCCCTGTTCGGCGACTCGATCACGACCGACCACATCTCGCCGGCGGGGGCGATCAAGGAATCGTCGCCGGCCGGCATCTGGCTGAAGGAGAACGGCGTCGTCAAGGCCGACTTCAACTCCTACGGCTCGCGCCGCGGCAACCATGACGTGATGGTGCGCGGCACCTTCGCGAACGTCCGCATCAAGAACCTGATGCTCCCGCCGGGGCCGGACGGCTCGCGCGAGGAAGGCGGCCTCACCCTGTTCCAGCCGGGCGGGGAAAAGATGTTCATCTACGACGCGGCCATGAAGTACATGGCCGAGGGCACGCCGACGATCGTCTTCGGCGGCGAGGAGTACGGCACCGGCTCGAGCCGCGACTGGGCCGCCAAGGGGACGCAGCTGCTCGGCATCAAGGCCGTCGTGGCCAAGAGCTTCGAGCGCATCCACCGTTCCAACCTGGTCGGCATGGGTGTCCTGCCGCTGCAGTTCAAGCCGGGCGATTCCTTCGAGTCGCTGCACATCGAGGGCGACGAGACCTTCGATCTCGAGATCGGCAAGGACCTGCGTCCGCAGCAGGACGCGACGCTTCTCATCCACGAGGCCGACGGCACGACCCGCACCGCGACGCTCACCCTGCGCATCGACACGCCGATCGAGGTCGACTACTACCGGCACGGCGGCATCCTGCCGTTCGTGCTGCGCCAGCTGCTCGCCGCCTGAGCGGCGGCGCCCGATTGCCGGCTCAGTCGCGGCCGCGCGGGCCGTCGCAGGCCGGGTCGGGGCTGGTGCCGACGTCGCGCACCGTTCCGTCGGGACGGACGCTGACCTGGTAGATCAGGCACGAAGACCGGTCGTGGCGGTAGTTCCAGATCGCCAGGTTCTCCTGGCGGACGCCGAAGATCCAGTTCGGCGGTCCGACGCGCGAAAGCACCTGCTCGCGCGTCATGCCCGGCTGCAGGGCGACGAAATCGGCCTCCATCGGGCCCCGCCCCGGCGCGACCCCGCCGGCGCACCCGGCGGTCGCTGCGGCGGCAGCGACCAGCCAGAGCGTGGCCACGCGAAGGCTGAGGGTTGACTGGGCAGCGGGCATCAAGTCTCCATGGGGCCGTGCGTGCAAGGCGGCCACCCATTCTGGACGCGTTGCCGAACCCGCGTTCGCGACGCGCTCTCTAGAATCGACCGGACATGTCCGAACCCGCCTTCCCGGACTTCGTCCAGCCCCTTGCGAACGGCGTCGCGGTCATCGACACCGGCTTTCACCGGCCGCTCTTCGACGCCGCCTACCTGCTCGTCGAGGCCGGCCGCGCTGCCTTCGTCGACACCGGCACCAACGCCTCGGTGCCGCGCCTGTTGGGCGCCCTCGCCGCCTTCGGCCTCGACCCCGGCGACGTGGACTACGTCATCGCGACCCATGTCCATCTCGACCATGCCGGCGGCGCCGGCCTGCTCCTGCAGAACCTGCCCAACGCCCGCCTCGTCGTCCATCCGCGCGGGGCGCGCCACCTCGTCGATGCCAGCCATCTGATCCGCAGCGCGACGCGGGTCTACGGCGAACAGGAGATCGAGCGCTCGTACGGCACGCTGGTGCCGGTGCCGGCTGAGCGCGTCGTGCGCACGCGCGACGGCTTCACGCTCGAGCTCGCCGGCCGCCCCCTGCGTTTCATCGACACGCCCGGCCACGCCATGCACCACCACTGCGTCTGGGACGAGGCGAGCGGCGGCGTCTTCACCGGCGACACCTTCGGCCTGTCGTACCGCGACTTCGACACGGCGCGCGGACCCTGGATCATGCCGACGACGACGCCGGTCCAGTTCCAGCCGGAGGCGCTGCGGCGATCGATCGAGCGCATCGTGGCCTTCGGTCCGCAGCACGTCTACGTCACGCACTACGGCCGGGTCGGCGACGTGCCGCGCCTGGCCGCGCTGCTGCTGGCGCAGCTCGACGAGATGGTCGCCTGCGCGAAGGCGCTGGCGGCGGTGCCGGGCCGGCACGCGGCGCTGATGGAGGGGCTCGGGTCCATCCACCTGCGGCGCCTGCGCGAGCACGGCGTCACCCTGCCCGAGGCCCGCATCCGCGAGCTGCTCGCCCTCGACCTCGAGCTGAACGCCCAGGGCATCGCCATCTGGCTCGACCGGAGTACCGCATGAACGACATCCGCTTCGATTTCTCCGGCCGCGTCGCCATCGTCACCGGCGCCGCCAACGGCATCGGCGCCGCCTGCGCCCGCCTCCTCGCGGCGAGCCACGCGCGCGTCGCGCTGTGGGACGTCGACATGGTTGCGGCCACGGCGCTGGCGACCGCGCTTTCCGCCGACGGCAGCACCGCGCGCGCCTTCGCCTGCGATGTCTCGCGCAAGGCCGAGGTCGACGCCGCCCTGCAGGGCACGCTCGCCGCCTTCGGCCGCATCGACGCCCTCGTCAACAACGCAGGCATCTTTCGCGCCGCCGACTTCCTTGACATCACCGAGGCCGACTGGGACGCGGTGCTCGACGTCAACCTGAAGGGCGCGTTCCTGGTGGGCCAGGCGGCGGCACGGGCGATGGCGACATCGGGCGGCGGCGCCGTCGTCAACATGAGCTCGGTCAACGGCACGATGGCCATTCCGAGCATCGCCAGCTACAACGCGAGCAAGGGCGGCATCGACCAGCTGACGCGCGTCATGTCGCTGGCCCTGGCGCCGCACCGGATCCGCGTCAACGCCGTCGGCCCCGGCACGATCGCCACCGAGCTGGCGCGCAAGGCCGTGCTCGGCAGCGCCGAGGCGGAGAAGCGGATCATGAGCCGCACCCCCCTGCAGCGGCTCGGCGAGCCCGAGGAAGTCGCCGGCGTCGTCGCCTTCCTGCTCAGCGAGGCCGCGGCCTACATGACCGGCGAGATCGTCTACGTCGACGGTGGCCGGCGCGCCTTGAACTACACGGTCTGAGCGCCCTCAGGCCGGCGCCGGCACCGGCCTCGGCAGGCCCGCCTCGCGGATCGGCAGGTGGATCAGCGCCGCGCCGACCGCCAGCACGATGTCGGCGTACCACATCCAGTCGTAGCTGCCGGTCCACTCGAAGGCCTTGCCACCGAGCCAAGCACCCAGGAAGCCGCCGATCTGGTGCGACAGCATGACGAAGCCGAACAGCGTCGCCATGTGCGAAGTGCCGAAGAACTTCGCGACCAGGCCGGCGGTCGGCGGCACCGTCGAGAGATAGGTCAGGCCGACGAAGGCGGCGAAGACCAGCACCACGGCCTCGGTCTTGGGCGCCAGCAGGAAGAGCAGCACCGCCACGGCCCGCGCCGCGTAGACCAGCGATAGCAGCGACTTCATGCGCCATCGGCCGACGGCCCAGCCCATGGCGAAGCTGCCGACGATGTTGAAGAGGCCGACGATGGCCAGCGCCCAGGCGCCGACCGACGGCGGCAGCTGGCAGGCGGCGACGATGCCGGGCAGGTGGGTGGCGATGAAGGCGACGTGGAAGCCGCAGACGAAGAAGCCGGCCGAGAGCAGCAGGTAGCTCGGCGTGCGCATGGCCATGGCGATTGCCTGCCGCGTCGTCTGGCGCGCTGGCGCGGCCGCTCCGGCCGGCAAGGCGGCGCTCGCGGCAGCAGCCGCCTGGCGCGCGCTGCCGCGCAGGACCCAGGCCGCCGGCAGGGCGAGGAGGACGATCGCGGCCATGCTCTGCACCGCGATGGCCCAGCCGGCGACCGCGGTGATGCCCTGGGCGATCGGCACGAAGACGAACTGGCCGAAGGAACCGCCGGCATTGACGATGCCGCTGGCCATGCCGCCCTTCTCCGGCGCCGTGAGGCGCGCCGTCGCCGCCAGCAGCACCGAGGGGCCGGCGAAGCCGGCGCCTCCGGCGGCGAGCACGCCGATGGCGAAGACCAGGCCGAGCGTCGACGTCATGTACGGGACGAGCGCCGTGCCGATGGCGACCAGCGTCAGCCCGAACAGCAGGGTCCGGCCGACACCGTAGCGGTCGGCGACGATGCCGGCGACCGGCTGGGTCAGGCCCCACCACAGCTGGCCGACGCCGAAGGCGAGGCTGATGCTCGCCAGGCCCAGCCCGGTGCTCGAGTTGATGACGCCGAGGAACAGCCCCATCGACTGGCGCGCCCCCATGGTCACGGCGAAGATGCCGCCGGCGGCGAGGAGGACGAGCCCGTAGCCGACGGCCGGCCGCAGCGCAGCCCGCGAAGACGGCGAGACCTCAGCCATGGACCGGTTCCGACGAACGGCTCATCTCGGCCAGGCAGTCGTCGAGCAGCGCATGCAGCTCAGCGACGCGGGCCTCGCCGAGGCGACGGTTCAAGGCCAGCTGGGCCCGCTTCCACTCGCGTTGCGCTTCGGCGCGCTTGGCGCTGCCGGCTGGCGTGACGGTGACGACGCGCGACCGGCCGTCGCTGCCGGCACCGACCTCGACCCAGCCCTGCGCGACCAGCGGCTGCAGGTTGCGGGTCAGCGTCGAGGCCTCCATCTCCATCGCCGCGGCCAGCTCGCCCGGCCGGATGGGCCCGAGCCGCTCGACGAAGGACAGCAGCGAGTACTGCGTCGTCTTCAGGCCGCAAGTGCCGACGATCTGGTCGTAGTGCTGGCTGACCCGGCGCGTCAGCTGGCGCAGCTTAAGGTTCGTGCAGCCGCGCGGCGGGCCGGCCTGGGCGCGGGCGGCGGAACGGGGTCGGGTGCTTCCCTGCATGGGATGATTGTAGGTGCAATATTGCAGCTACAACCATCTTGCGCCGTTGCGGCAAGCTGTACGCTCACGCCTTCATCACCTGCTTCATCTTCGACGCGCCATGAGATTCCTGCACACCATGCTCCGGGTCGGCGACCTGCAGCGCTCGATCGACTTCTACACGCGCGTGATGGGCATGCGCCTGCTGCGAACCACGGAGCGGCCGGAACAGAAGTACTCGCTGGCCTTCGTCGGCTATGGCGCCAACCCGGAGCAGGCCGAGCTCGAGCTGACCTACAACCACGGCGTCACCGAATACGAGCTCGGCACCGCCTACGGCCACATCGCCCTCGGCGTCGAGGACGTCTATGCCACCTGCGAGCGGATCCGCGCCGGCGGCGGCGCCATCACGCGCGAGCCCGGTCCGGTCAAGGGCGGGACGACGGTGATCGCCTTCGTCACCGATCCGGACGGCTACAAGGTCGAGCTGATCCAGCGCGACAGCTGAGCGCCGCCGGTCCTAGCCCGGCCGGAGCGCGGTCGCTTCGCAGGCCAGGCGAGTGATCCGGGTCCAGTCACCGCTGCCGAGGGCATCGGCCGGCGTCAGCCACGAGCCGCCCACCACCTTGACGTTCGCCAGCGTCAGGTAGCTGGGCGCCGATGCCGCCGTGATGCCGCCGGTCGGGCAGAACGCCATGTCGGCGAAGGGGCTGGCCCAGGCCTTGAGCATCGGCGCGCCGCCGGCCGCCGACGCCGGGAAGAACTTGAGGAACGAGAAGCCCATCTCGGCCGCCAGCATCACCTCGCTGGCCGTCGCTGCACCGGGCAGCAGCGGCAGGCCGGCGCCGCGGCAGGCGTCGACAACGGCCCGGGTGCAGCCCGGGCTGACCGCAAACCGGGCCCCCGCCGCACGCGCGGCCTGAGCGTCGGCCGCCGTGCGCACGGTGCCGGCGCCGACGATGGCCTCGGGCAGCGCCCGCGCGATCGCCTCGATCGCCGCCAGCGCCGCCGGCGTCCGCAGGGTGATCTCGAGCACCCGCACGCCGCCTTCGAGCAGCGCCCGCGCCATCGGCACGGCGAGCTCGGCGCGATCGATGACGATCACCGGAATGACCGGGCCGTGCGAGGCCAGCTCGAGCGGGTCGAGCGCGGTGGTCACAGCCATGTGCAGGCCCCCTCCTCGGCCGAACCGACGTTGCGGCGCATGGCGGCGAACAGCTCGCGGCCCATGCCGTGCCCGTTGCTCGCCGCCTGCTCGTCGCCCAGGCGGGGCAGCTCGCGGGCGGCCCACGGCCCGGCGTCGACGATCGCGTCGAGCGTGCCGGCCACGGCGTCGAGGCGGATCAGGTCGCCGCTGCGGATGCGGCCGAGCGGGCCGCCGGCGAGCGCCTCCGGGCTGACGTGGATGGCCGCCGGAACCTGGCCCGACGCACCGCTCATGCGGCCGTCGGTGAGCAGGGCGACGCGGAATCCCTTCTTCTGCAGCGCGCCGAGCGCCGGCGTCAGCTTGTGCAGTTCGGGCATGCCGTT
>NZ_JANODC010000221.1:0-2790 GCF_031412495.1 Rhizobacter sp.
CATGGCCACGACCCAGAGCAAGCAACGCAAGGTGATGATCACCTGCGCCGTCACCGGCGCCATCCACACGCCGAGCATGTCGCCGCACCTGCCGATCACCGCCGACGAGATCGCCGAGGCGGCGCTCGGCGCGCACGAGGCCGGCGCCGCGCTGGTACACCTGCACGCGCGCGACCCGGCCGACGGCCGTCCCGACCAGCGACCGGAGGCCTTCGCGCCTTTCCTCAGCCGCATCAAGCAGGCAGCGAACGTGGTGATCAACATCACCACCGGCGGCGCGCCGACGATGGGCGTCGAGGAGCGCCTGAAGCCCTGCGCACACTTCAAGCCCGAGGTCGCGTCGCTCAACATGGGCTCGATGAACTTCGGCCTCTTCCCGATGCTGGCGCGCTTCCCGAACCTGAAGTTCGACTGGGAGCGGCCCTACCTCGAAGGCTCCGACGAGCGCATTTTCAAGAACACCTTCCGCGACATAGCCAACATCCTGACCACCTGTGCCGCCAACGGCACGCGCTTCGAGATCGAGTGCTACGACATCGGCCACCTCTACACGCTGCGCCATTTCGCCGACCGCGGGCTGGTCAAGCCGCCGTTCTTCATCCAGTCGGTGTTCGGCATCCTCGGCGGCATCGGCCCGCACCCGGAAGATGTGGCGCACATGAAGCGCACCGCCGACCGCCTGTTCGGCGACGACTACCGCTGGAGCGTGCTCGGCGCCGGGCGCAACCAGCTGCCCATCGCGACGCAGTCGGTGGCGCTCGGCGGCAACGTGCGCGTGGGCCTCGAGGACTCGCTCTGGATCGGCCCCGGCCGGCTCGCCGAAAGCAACGCCCAGCAGGTGCGCGCGGTGCGCCAGGTGATCGAAGGGCTGGGGCTGCAGGTGGCGAGCGCCGACGAGGCGCGTGAAATGCTGCAGCTGAAGGGCCGCGACCAGGTCAACTTCTGAGCTTCGGGTCGGCCTCGTAGGGCCCGCGCGTGACGAACGCGCCGCCCTGGAAACGCACCGCCGGCGCGGCCGGGTCGAGCTTCGGCTCGGCCGCCTCGCGCGCGGCGCGAAAAGGTTCGGAGCTGTCCTGCGGCCGGAAGCCGAGGTGGCGCGCCGGGGTGTTGTCCCACCAGGTGGCCCGGTTGTTGCTCACGCCGTAGACGACGCTGCAGCCGACCACCGGCGCGGTCAGGGCGGCGACGACCAGGCGCTCGAGGTCGTCGTAGCTGAGCCAGGTGGCGAGCATGCGGCGATCCTTCGGCTCGGGGAACGACGAGCCGATGCGCAGGCAGACGCTCTCGATGCCGTGGCGGTCGAAGTAGAAGCGGGCCAGGTTCTCGCCGAAGGCCTTGCTCAGGCCGTAGTGGCCGTCCGGGCGCATCGGCGCCAGCGGCGAGACGACCTCGTCCTGGCGGTAGAAGCCGGTGACGTGGTTGGAGCTGGCGTAGACGATGCGCCGGACGCCGTGCCGGCGCGCCGCTTCGTACAGGTGGTAGCTGCCGACGATGTTGGCCTGCAGGATCGGCTCGAACGGGCCTTCGGTCGAGATGCCGCCGAGATGGACGATCGCGTCCGCGCCGGCAACGATCCGGTCCACGGCCGCCGCGTCCTGCAGGGCCGCGACGACGACTTCCTCGCCGGGCCCGGCCGCGTCCATGGCCGCGATGTCGCTCAGACGGAGGACCCCGACCCGAGCGCGAAGGCGCGGCCGCAGCTCGCGGCCGAGGCCGCCGGCGGCGCCGGTGAGCAGCAGGCGGTCGGCGATACGGGTTGCGGAGGGGGCGAGCGATGCCATGCGGCGATCGTCATGCAGCAGCCCGAGCGACGCCATCGGCGCATCCCCTCCTGGCGCGAAGTCATCGGCCGTCTTACAACCTGTCGATGACTCCCCTCGAGACCGCTGACGACCTGCCGCTTCCGACCGTCCCCGGCCCGCTGAACCACCCCTGCCCCGTCGTCCGCAGCTTCCGTGTCGTCCCCGTCGCCGGCCGCGACGCCATGCTCCTCAACCTGAGCGGCGCGCACGGACCGTTCTTCACCCGCAACCTCTTCATCGTCGTCGACAGCGCCGGCCGCACCGGCGTCGGCGAGGTGCCGGGCGGCGAGAAGATCCGCGGCACGCTCGAGGAAGCCGGCGCCCTGCTCGTCGGCCGGCCCATCGGCGACGTGCAGCGGCTGCTCGGCGAAATCCGCCGCCGCTTCGCCGATCGGGATGCCGGCGGCCGCGGCGAGCAGACCTTCGACCTGCGCACCACGATCCACGTCGTCACCGCGGTCGAGTCGGCCCTGCTCGACCTGCTCGGCCAGCACCTCGGAGTGCCCGTCGCGGCATTGCTCGGCGAGGGCCAGCAGCGCGACTCGGTCGCCGCCCTCGGCTACCTCTTTTACGTCGGCGACCGCACCCGCACCGGGCTGCCGTACCCGAGCGAACCCGGCGCCGACGACGCCTGGCTGCGCCTGCGCCACGAGACCGCGCTGACGCCGGAGGCGATCGTCCGCCTGGCCGAGGCGGCGCACGATCGCTACGGCTTCCTCGACTTCAAGCTGAAGGGCGGCGTCCTTGCCGGCGAAGCGGAGATCGACGCCATCCGCGCCCTCCACGAGCGCTTTCCGCAGGCGCGGGTGACGATCGACCCGAACGGCGCCTGGCCCCTGGCCGACGCGATCCGCCTGACGCGCGACCTGCACGGCGTGCTCGCCTATGCCGAGGACCCGTGCGGCGCCGAGGACGGCTTCTCCGGCCGCGAGGTGATGGCCGAGTTCCGCCGCGCCACCGGGCTGCCGACGGCGACCAACATGGTCGC
>NZ_JANODC010000222.1:0-12081 GCF_031412495.1 Rhizobacter sp.
ACTCCGAGTTGTAGCGGATCTCGGTTCGCGCCGGGTCGAGCACCAGGCTGGCCTGGGCGTAGTAGGTCCTGGCGTTGGCCTCGATCTGGGCCCGGGTCAGGGGCGGGCGGGTCGTGTTGCGGCCCGACGGGTCGCCGATCAGGAAAATGACGGTGTGACCCAGGTCCTGCAAGTCGCGCAGCTTGTCCAGGACCACCGTGTGCCCGAGGTGGATGTCGGGCGCGGTCGGATCGAGCCCTAGCTTGATCCGCAAGGGAATGTTCGTGACTTCCGAACGGACGAGCTTGGCGACCCATTCCGATTCCGGCAGGAGCTCGCTGCAGCGCCTTCGCGAGATCGCCAAGGCCTCGCGCACCGACGCTGAAACCTCGTGTTTCGACACTTGCCCGGGGGCAGCAGGAAAGGCAGACATTCGGCAGGCTTTTCGGGGAGTCGCTCGGGACAGTGTCGCTATACTGCGCAGCGGCTTCCTACAGCGCCGCCAGAAACGTCCTACACGAGGCCGGCCGAACGTCACGATTCTAGTGGCGCCGGGGCGGTGAAGAGCAACCGAGGCGCCGGGTTCGCACCCGCCGTGCCGCCGACCGGGCAACGCGCTCCGCTGAAAATTGAAATTGCTGTCCACGATCGACATGGCATGGGGCTACGCTGCAGCGCACGTCGCCAGCTTCTCGTCCCGTTATCCGAAGACCCTGGCCAGCACGGTCTCGCTGGGCCTGGCCGGCTTCGCTGCCACGGCCTTCGGCGTGGCGCCGATGGTCCCCGATGTGTCCGCGCTGCCCCAGCGGACGGTGATCGAGAGCGTCGCCACCGCTGACCTCGCGTCGCAGCTCGACGCGCTCGCCGACCACGATCTCACGCTGTTCCGCAACGAGATCACCCGCGCCGGCGACACGGCCGATTCGCTGCTCGCGCGTCTGGCCGTCAGCGATGCGGAAGCGGCGGCCTTCCTGCGCACGGACCCCGTCGCTCGCAAGCTCCTGGACGGGCGCGGCGGCAAGCGGGTCCAGGTCCGGGTCGACTCGACCGGCAGGCTCGACGAGCTCACCGCTCGCTACGCCGCACCCGGCCTTGACAAGCTGCCGACGCACTTCACACGTCTTCGCGTCGAGCGCGTCGGCAACCATCTGGTCGCCTACACGGTGCTGGCACCCCTTGCGTCGCGGCCGCTCATGGCCAGCGGCACCGTGCGCGCCTCCCTGTTCGCCGCGACGGACGAGGCCGGCATTCCCGACAACGTGGCGACACAGATCGCCGAGATCTTCGCCACCGACATCGACTTCCGGCGCGAGCTGAAGAAGGGCGCCACGTTCTCCATCGTCTACGAGGCGCTCACCGCCGACGGCGAGGCGATTACCTGGGCACCGGCGAACGGTCGCATCCTGGCGGCCGAGTTCGTCAACCGCAACCAGACCCACTCTGCCGTCTGGTTCCAGGCCCCGGGCAGCAAGGGCGCCTACTTCGGCCTCGACGGGCAGAGCAAGCAGCGTTCGTTCCTGGCCAGCCCGCTCGAGTTCTCGCGCGTGACCTCCGGCTTCGCGATGCGCGTCCATCCGATCATGAACACCTGGAAGCAGCACAACGGCGTCGACTACAGCGCCCCGACCGGTACGCCGGTCCGCACCGTCGGCGAGGGCGTCGTCGAGTTCTCCGGATGGCAGAACGGCTACGGCAACGTCGTCCACGTCAAGCACGACGCGGACCGCACGACCGTCTACGCGCACCTCAGCCGCGTCGACGTGGCCAAGGGCGATCGCGTCGAGCAAGGCGCGGTCATTGGCGCGGTAGGCTCGACCGGGTGGGCGACCGGCCCGCACCTGCATTTCGAGGTCAAGATCGACGGCATCCAGCAGGACCCGCTGGTCGTCGCCCAGACCTCGCTAGGCGTCGTCATTGCGCCGGCTGCGAAGGCGCAGTTTGCGCAGCTGGCCGAGGGTGCGCGAGCCCAGCTCGCCGTCGCCCAGACCGTCGCTCGCGCATCGCAGCTGGGCGAGTAGCCCGACAGCGCCACGGCGCGCGTGCAGACCTGCTTCATCGGCCTGATGTCGGGCACCTCGCTCGACGGGGTCGACGGCGTCGCGGTCGACTTCGGTCCAGCGGCCGAAACGCAGCCGCTGCGCATCCTCGGCCACGCCCACGTCGGCTTCGGCGCGCCGCTGCAGGCCGAGTTGCTGGCGCTGAACCGGAGCTCCGCGGACGAGATGCACCGGGCGTACCTCGCTGCCAACTCGCTGGCGCGTAGCTACGCCACGGTCGTGGAAGTGCTCCTGCATGAGACGGGGCTGGCGCCTGAGCGATTTGCAGCGGTTGGCTGTCATGGGCAGACCGTGAGGCATCGGCCCGGCGAGTTCGACGGCACGGGCTATACCGTGCAGCTGAACGCCCCTGCCCTCCTGGCCGAGCTTTGCGGCATCGACGTCGTCGCCGACTTCAGAAGCCGCGATGTCGCCGCCGGTGGCCAGGGCGCGCCGCTGGCACCCGCGTTCCATCGGGCGATGTTCGGCCGAGGCGACGCACCGGTGGCCGTGCTGAACCTGGGTGGAATGGCCAACATCACCTGTCTGAGCGGCAGCAAGGGTGCGATCGGCTTCGACTGCGGCCCTGGCAACGCCCTGCTCGATGCCTGGTGCGCAAGCAGGCTGGGGCAGGCTTTCGATCGGAACGGCTCCTGGGCGGCGACAGGCCAGGTGGACGCCAGGCTGCTGCACACACTCCTCGCCGAGCCATTTCTCGCCCAGACGCCACCGAAGAGCACCGGCCGCGACCTGTTCAATCGCGATTGGCTCGATCGACAACTGGATGCCGCAGCCGCCCCTGGAAGGGTCCGGGATGAAGATGTCCAGGCGACCCTTGCCGAGTTCACGGCACGGACCTGCGCCGACGCCTTCCGCTCCCACGCCGGTTCGGCTCAAGAAATGATCGTCTGTGGCGGCGGCGCGTTCAACGGCGACCTCGTGGCCCGGCTTGCCCGATTACTCCTGCCGGCGGCGGTGGTGCCGAGCAGTGCGCGGGGCCTGGCGCCGGATCAGGTGGAGGCAGCGGCGTTCGCCTGGCTGGCGCAGGCTTTCGTGCGCCGATCGCCTGGCAACTTGCCGGCGGTGACCGGCGCTTCCGGGCCCAGGGTGCTTGGCGCCTTGTATCCCGCCGGGTGACCGGCGGCGGCGGGCACAAAAAAGCCGCCTGGCGGCGGCTTCTGGGATCGAGGAGGCCCGCGGTCCTGGATCAGGCGGAAAAGCTGGAGCCGCAGCCGCAGGTCGTCGTCGCGTTCGGGTTCTTGATCACAAACTGCGCACCCTGCAGATCGTCCTTGTAGTCGATCTCGGCGCCGGCCAGGTACTGCAGGCTCATCGCGTCGATCAGGAGGGTGACGCCGTTTTTCTCCATCGAGGTATCGTCGTCGTTGACGATCTCGTCGAAGGTGAAGCCGTACTGGAAGCCGGAACAGCCGCCGCCCTGGACGAAGACGCGCAGCTTCAGGTCGGGATTGCCCTCCTCGTCGACGAGTTCCTTCACCTTATTGGCAGCGCTGTCGGTGAAGACCAGCGGCACGGGTGGCGCATCGGCTTCAGGGGAAGCAGCGATGTTGTCGAGAAGTGCGCTCATGGTCTCTCCTGGAAGGTCCGACCGGCATTATCTGCGATCGAAGGGCGCCGAGTGCGACGCCGGTCATGCGGAGGTGGGCTCCGCGGGCACAAATACAAGAGCCGCCCGAAGGCGGCTCTCGTTCGCGGCTCGACGCCGATCAGCGCTTGCTGAACTGCTTGCGACGACGCGCACCGTGGAGGCCGACCTTCTTGCGCTCGACTTCGCGCGCATCGCGCGTCACGAAGCCGGCCCGGCTCAGGTCGGGCTTCAGGGCAGCGTCGTAGTCGATGAGCGCACGGGTGATGCCGTGGCGCACCGCACCGGCCTGTCCGGTCTCGCCACCGCCGTGGACGTTGACCTTGACGTCGAAAGCGGCATCGTTCGCGGTCAGCACCAAAGGCTGGCGAACGACCATGATGGACGTCTGCCGGCCGAAATAGTCCTCGACCGACTTTCCGTTGACGAGGATCTGGCCGGTCCCCTTCTTGATGAAGACGCGCGCCACCGACGACTTGCGGCGACCGGTCCCGTAGTTCCAGTTTCCGATCATCGGGCACCGTCCTGAAGAATGTCGAGTTTCTTGGGCTGCTGCGCGCTGTGCGGGTGCGTCTCACCCGCATAGACCTTCAGCTTCTTGATCATGGCGTAGCCGAGCGGGCCCTTGGGCAACATGCCCTTGACGGCTTTCTCGAGGGCACGGCCGGGGAAGCGGGACTGCATGTCCTTGAACTTCATGGCCCGGATTCCGCCCGGGTAGCCCGAGTGCCGGTAGTAGATCTTGTCGTCGGCCTTGTTGCCGGTGACGCGGATCTTGTCCGCATTGACTATGACGATGAAGTCACCCGTGTCGACGTGAGGCGTGTAGATGGGTTTGTGCTTGCCGCGCAGGCGGAGGGCGACTTCACTGGCCACCCTGCCCAAGACCTTGTCGGTCGCGTCGATCACAAACCACTCATGCGTCACTTCGGCCGGCTTGGCGCTGAAGGTTTTCATGGGGTCGCTGAAAAAGGAGTACGCCTCTGGGCCGTCGATCGGCACCGCTTCGTCTGGCGGGCTCTCGGTCGGGCCGGATCGCTTTCTCGCCGAGGCAACGAGCGAAAAGCCCATGATTATAGCAGCGGTGCCAGGCTCGGCCGGCCTCGGACAGTAGGCCGGATCCACGGCGTGGTGCACGTCCTCTAAACGTGGCGCCTACACTACGGGAAAACCCTAGTCGAGAACTGCCATGCCCTGCGCCACCACCACGGCCGAGCCGAGTCCAGCCTTGGTTCTTGCTGCCCGCCAGCGCGGGAACGCCCCGGACGACGGCGGCAGCGCCGGAGAGACAGGCAACCCGTCGTCCGCCGGCGGCTCCGGCACGAGCTGGACCTGGGTCCCGATCCGCTCCCTCGGGCCCCGCCACCGCGAACGCATCGTCACCCATCTGCTGGCCCTCGACGAGCGCTCCCGGTACCTGCGCTTCGGGTATGCCGCGTCGGACGCGCAGATCGCGCGCTACGTCGACACGATTGATTTCACCCAGGATGAAGTCTTCGGCATCTTCAACCGCCGGCTCGAGCTGATCGCCCTGGCGCACCTCGCGCACCGCCCTGCGGAACCCGGCCGGGACCGGCCGGCCCAGTCCGAATTCGGCGTGTCGGTGCTGCCCAAGGCGCGCCGACGCGGCTTCGGTGCCCGGCTGTTCGAGCACGCGACGCTGCATGCCCGCAATCGCGGCGTCGGGACGCTGTTCATCCATGCCTTGAGCGAGAACACGGCGATGCTGAAGATTGCCCGCAACGCCGGAGCGACCGTCGAGCGCGACGGTTCCGAGTCGGAAGCGTGGCTGAAGCTGGCGCCGGACAGTCTGGCGTCGCACCTCGACCAGATCCTTGTCGACCAGGTGGCCGAGATCGACTACCGCTTCAAGCTGCGGGCGCGCCGCGCGGAGCCGGAGACCGACCGCCACGCCGACGCCGAACCCGCCGGCGGCACCTAGCGTCTCCGCGAAATTCCGTACACCTCAGGTGCGGTGGATGGGATGGTGCGGGCCGATTCGCCCGCTAACATGCAGGCTCACGCCTGACGGACGTCGCCAGGCCATCACCTCCAAGAGTGAACAGGCCGCCATGCAAGTGAATCCGTGGATCGCAGCGCTGGGCGTCCTCCTGCTGCTTGCGGTCACGGTCTTCGCCGGCATCTGGTTTGTTCGTCGGCCCAAGCGCGCGACGCCACTGCCCACCGAATGGGCGTTGTCGCCACGGCCCGTTTTCTCAGCCGACGAACGAAGGGTCTACAAGCTCCTCCGCGAGGCCCTGCCGCACCACATCGTGCTGTCGAAGCTGCCGCTGGTGCGCTTTTCGCAGCCGACCGATCCGTCCCAGGTCCGGTTCTGGTACGACCTCCTCGGCGCCACCAACGTGACCTTCGCCGTCTGCAGCGCGAACGGCCGCGTCCTGGCCGCGATCGACCTCGACACGGACCGCGGCAATTCGCGCCGCATCCTGCAGATCAAGCAGTCGGTGCTTGGCGCCTGCCGGATCCGGTACCTGCGCTGCCCCGTCGACAACCTGCCCACTGCCGCGGAGCTGCAGTTGCTGGTCCCGAGCAGCACCGCCGCCACGGCGCGGGCGCCGCAGCCCGGCGGCGCCCCGCCTCGGGACCTGCACGAGGCTCGCGACTCGCTCGCCAGCACGGTGGCCAGCCGGCGGGCGCAGCGGAGCGCGCTCTGGCAGGACTCGTCCCTCTTCCAGGACTCCTTCTTCGCCCCGGACAACCGCTACGACAGCCTCGGCAACAGCGAGTTCGCCAGCCTGTCGGCTTCCGCAGCCGGCAGGGCCGCACGCAACGGCGTCGAGTCCCCGGCGGCCGGCGGGCGCAATGGCTCGGCGCGCCACCCCGGGGCGGCCGTCGCGGCGGCGCCCGATGACATCGCAGCGGTGGTGGTGGATGAACCGCCGGTGCGGTCCTGGCGATCGTCGCATCACTAGCCGCCGTCTCCCGGCGCGCCTCGGGCGCCACCGATGAACCCGACCCACGATGGCGCCCTGAACCCGGCAGGCACGCCCTACGCCGGCCTGACGCCGGGCGTGGTGCTGGATGCGCTCGACGGCGTCGGGCTCCGAGGCGACGGACGGCTGATCCAGCTCAATTCGTACGAGAACCGCGTCTTCCAGGTCTTCCTCGAAACGGGCCGGGTCATCGTGGCCAAGTTCTATCGGCCGGCCCGCTGGAGCGACGCCCAGATCCTGGAGGAGCATGCCTTCGCCACCGAGCTCGCGGCGGCCGAGATCCCGGTCGGTGCACCGGTGCCCCTGACCGTTGACCTCGACTCACCGCACGCGGGCAACGTGTCCGCGGTGGGTGCGACGCTCGCGAGCGTCGACATCGAGGCCTCCGGCGCGATCCGCTTCGGCGTCGCGGAGCGGCTAGCCGGCCGCGCGCCTGAGCTGGAGGATCCCGAGGTGCTGCGCTGGCTCGGCCGCTACATCGGCCGGATGCACGCCGTGGGCGCCGTTGCCCCCTTCGCGCACCGCCTCACGCTCGACGTGGCGACCTACGGCGACATCAGCCGGTCGTTCCTGCTCGAGCGCGGCCTCGTCTCCGACGACGTGGCCGGCCGCTGGGACGCGCTCGCCGGGCAAGCGCTCGATCTCTGCCGCCAGGCCTTCGACGCCACCCAGACGCGACGCCTGCGCCTGCACGGCGACTGCCACCCGGGCAACGTGCTGTGGACCGACGCCGGCCCGCACTTCGTCGACCTCGACGACGCCGTCACCGGCCCGGCCGTGCAGGACCTGTGGATGCTGCTGTCGGGCGACCGCGGCGCCATGACGCGCCAGCTCCTCGACGTGCTGGAAGGCTACGAGGCGTTCATGGATTTCGACTGGCGCGAGCTTCGCCTGGTCGAGCCCCTGCGCACCCTGCGCATGCTCCACCACAGCGCCTGGATCGCCCGCCGCTGGAGCGACCCGGCCTTCCCGATCGCCTTCCCGTGGTTCGCCAGCCCCGCCTACTGGGCCGACCAGTGCACGCGGCTCGGCGAGCAGCTGCAGGCGCTTGCGGAACCGCCGCTCGGCAGCCCCGCCTGAAAGGCAGAAGAGAGCAAGCGGCTAGGCGGCGAGCAGTGCGTTGACGCGCCGCACGTAGGCGGCGGGGTCTTCCAGCTGGCCGCCTTCGGCGAGCAGGGCCTGGTCGAAGAGGATGTGGGCCAGCTCGTCGAAGTGCTCGCTGGACTCGAGCCGCTTCACCAGCGCATGGCCGGTGTTGACCTCGAGGATCGGCTGCCCCGCCGGCGCGGCCTGGCCCGCCTGCTTCAGCATGCGCGCGAGGTGCCCGCTCATGTCGCCTTCCTCGACGACGAGGCAGGCCGGCGAGTCGACCAGCCGCGTCGTCACGCGCACGTCCTTGGCCCGGTCTTTCAGCGCCGTCTTCAGTCGCTCGAGGGTGGGCTGGAACGCCGTCGCCGCTTCCTCGGCCTGCTTCTTCTCGGCTTCGTCCTCGAGCTTGCCGAGGTCGACCGAGCCCTTGGCGACGCTCTGCAGCGGATGGCCGTCGAACTCGTACAGGTGCGACAGCAGCCACTCGTCGACGCGGTCGATCAGCAGCAGAACCTCGATGCCCTTCTTGCGGAAGATCTCGAGCTGCGGGCTGTTCTTCGCTGTCGCCAGCGTATCGGCGGTCACGCAGTAGATGGCTTCCTGGCCCTCCTTCATGCGCTTGACGTAGTCGGGCAGCGACACGCTCGGCGTGCCGCCGTCGTCGACCGCCGTCGAATGGAAGCGGTAGAGCTTGGTGAGCCGCTCGCGGTTGGCGAAGTCCTCGCCTATCCCTTCCTTGAGAACGACGCCGAAGTCCTTCCAGAACGCGGCGTACTTGTCCTTGTCGGCCTGGTCCTCGCTTTCGGCCAGCGCCTCGAGCATCGACAGTACCCGCTTGGTCGAGCCTTCGCGGATGCCCTTCACGTCGCGGCTTTCCTGCAGCAGCTCGCGGCTCACGTTGAGCGGCAGGTCGCTCGAGTCGATCACGCCCTTGACGAAGCGCAGGTAGACCGGCATCAGCGCCTCGGCGTCGTCCATGATGAAGACACGCTTCACGTAGAGCTTGACGCCGCCGCGCTTGTCACGGTTCCAGAGATCGAACGGCGCCTTGGCCGGGATGTAGAGCAGCTGCGTGTATTCGCTGCGGCCCTCGACGCGGTTGTGCGTGTAGGCGAGCGGCGCTTCCGTGTCGTAGCTGATCTGCTTGTAGAACTCCTCGTACTGCTCCTTCGTGATCTCCGCCTTCGGCCGAGCCCACAGCGCCGCCGCCTTGTTGACAGGGGCCCACTCGTCCTTCGTGACCTGCTTCTTGGCCTCGGCGTCCCACTCCTCCTTCTGCATCAGGATCGGCAGCGAGATGTGGTCGGAGTACTTGGAGATGATCGACTTCAGCTTCCAGCTGGAGAGGAATTCCTCTTCGCCCTCGCGCAGGTGCAGGACGACGCTGGTGCCGCGCGTGGCATGCTCGATCGACTCGACCTCGAAGTCGCCGGCGCCTTCGGAGCTCCAGCGCACGCCCTGCTCCGCCGGCAGGCCGGCACGACGCGACTCGACCGTGATCCGATCGGCGACGATGAAGCCGGAGTAGAAGCCGACACCGAACTGGCCGATCAGCTGCGCGTCCTTCTTCTGGTCGCCCTCGAGCGCCGTCATGAACTCCCGCGTGCCGCTCTTGGCGATGGTGCCGAGGTGGGCCACGGCCTCCTCGCTCGACATGCCGATGCCGTTGTCGGCGATGGTGATGGTCTTCGCCTCGGCGTCGAAGCTGACCCGCACCTCCAGGTTCGGGTCGTCCTCGAACAGCTCCTCGTTGCCGATCGCCTCGAAGCGGAGCTTGTCGCAGGCGTCCGACGCGTTCGAGATCATCTCGCGCAGGAAGATCTCCTTGTTGGAGTAGAGGGAGTGCGTGACGAGGTGCAGGATCTGCTTGACCTCGGCCTGGAAGGAAAGGGTTTGCTTGTCCATCGGCTGTCTTCTTCTGGTGGGGGGCGGGCGTCCGCCGGGCGCGGGCTGGCCGCGAGCAGCCGGGCCGACATGGCGGCGCGCCGGCCAATTTCAAGGGATGCCGGGGCGAGCCTGCGGCCAGCCCGCGCCTCCTAGAATTGCCCGCTTCATGCCCGGCCTGCGAACCGTCGCCGCAACCCGCTACCTGACGCCGTTGCGGGAAGGCGGCTCGCTGCCCGCGATCGTCGAGGCCGACGACGAGGGCCTCTACGTCCTCAAGTTCCGTGGCGCGGGCCAGGGCGTGAAGGCGCTGGTGGCCGAGCTCCTGGCGGGCGAGATCGGTCGCCGCCTCGGCCTGCCCGTGCCGGAGATCGTCTTCGCGGAGCTCGACGCCGACCTCGCCCGGACCGAGCCGGACCCGGAGATCCAGGACCTGATCCGGGCCAGCGCCGGTCTCAACTTCGCCATCGACTACCTGCCGGGCGCCCTGTCGTTCGACCCGGTCGCCGACGGCATCGACGCCGAGCTGGCCTCGCGAATCGTATGGTTCGACGCCTTCATCGCCAACCTCGACCGCACGCCTCGCAACGCCAACCTGCTGGTGTGGCATCGCCGCCCGTGGCTGATCGATCACGGCGCGGCCCTGTACTTCCACCACGACTGGCCCGCCTTCCCCGCCCAGGCGACGAACGCCTTCCCGCTGATCCGGGACCACGTTCTGCTCGGCGCCGCGACGCGGCTCTCCGAGAACGACGCCGAGATGACGGAGCGCCTGGATGCCCGGGCGCTGCAGGACGTCGTCGCCCTCGTCCCGGACGCATGGCTCGCCGACCCGGGATACGACCCGGGAGCAGGCCCGCCACGCGATGTCTACCTTCGCTTCCTGCAGCAGCGGCTCGCATCGCCGCGCGCTTTCGTCGAGGAGGCCCGCCGTGCCCACGCCATGCACGTATGACTACGCGATCGTCCGCGTCGTCCCGCATGTCGAGCGCGGCGAGTTCGTGAACGTCGGGGCGATCGTTTCGTCCGACGAGCGCGCCTACCTGCGCGCCCGCTTCGACGTCGACGAGGTCCGGCCGCTGGCGCTCGACGCGGCGCTCGACCCGCGCGTCTTCCAGGGCGCGCTCGCTGCGATTGCGGCGATCTGCGTCGGAGGCGCGGGCGCCGGACCGATCGGCCGCCTGGCGCTGCGCGAGCGTTTCCACTGGCTCGTGGCACCGCGCAGCACGAGCATCCAGACCTCGGCCGTCCACACCGGCCGCTGCGACGACCTCGACGCCGCCCTGGAGAGCCTGCTCGAGAGGATGGTGCGGCGGCCGCGGGCGCAGGCAGCACCGCCATGAGCGCACCGACCAGCGATGCGACCCCGGGCGCGAACCTGGCGTATCGCGAGATCGCGGACACGATCCGTGACCATGCCCGGCTGCGGCCGACGCACCCCGCGATCGTCGACGGCTCGGCTTTTCTAGACTACGCCGGCCTCCATGCGCTGATGGACCGCGTCGCCGCGTCGCTGCAGCGCGACGGCGTCGGCGAAGGCGAGGCGATCGCCATCTGCGCTGCGAGCTCGGCCCGCTACGCAGCGATCTTCCTCGGCGCGCTGCGGGCCGGCGTCGTCGTCGCACCGCTGGCGCCGTCATCGACGCCGGCGAGCTTCGCCTCGATGCTCGCCGACGCCAACGCGCGCCTGCTGTTCGTCGATGCCGCGGCGCTCGATGCGATGGGCGGCGGCGTCGATCACGCCACGGCCGGCCCGAGGAAGACTGCCGCGGGGCCCGGCGCTGCAGGGGACCGGCCGGCCTGCATCAGCCTGGACACCATCGCGCCCGGCCCGAGCTTCGACAGCTGGCTGGCCCCTGCCGGCACGCAGCCGCGGGAGGTGACGCTGGCGCCGCAGGCGCCCTTCAACATCATCTATTCCTCGGGCACGACGGGCACGCCCAAAGGCATCGTCCAGCCGCACGGCATGCGCTGGTCGCACGTCGCCCGCGGCGGCCGCTACGACTACGACGCGAGCACGGTGGCTCTCCTGGCGACGCCGCTCTATTCGAACACCACGCTGGTCGTCTTCTTCCCGGCCGTCGCGTTCGGCGGCACGGTCGTGCTGATGGCGAAGTTCGATGCCGAGGGCTACCTCGCGCTCGCGGAACGGCACCGCGCCACGCACACGATGCTGGTTCCGGTGCAGTACCGGCGCATCATGGCCAGCCCGCGCTTCGGCGAGCACGACCTGTCGTCGTTCAAGTTCAAGTTCTGCACCAGCGCGCCGTTCCCGGCCGAGCTGAAGGCCGACGTCGTCGCCCGCTGGCCCGGCGGGCTGATCGAGTTCTACGGCATGACCGAAGGCGGCGGCACCTGCATGCTGGAGGCGCACCTGCACCCCGACAAGCTGCACACCGTCGGGCGGCCGGTGGAGGGCCACGACATCCGCCTGATCGACGAAGCCGGCCACGAGCTGCCGCCCGGCTCGACTGGCGAGGTCGTCGGCCATTCGCCGGGGATGATGACCGGCTACTTCGGCCAGCCGGAGAAG
>NZ_JANODC010000223.1:0-3081 GCF_031412495.1 Rhizobacter sp.
CGGCGACGCTGGCGCTGCCGGCCGGCGCGCCGGCGCTGGCGGCGGCGCAGGACGGCGTCGCGGTGGTGGGTGGCGCCAGGGCGGGGAACGGGCCAAAGGTCCTGCGCTATGCCTTCCGCGTCGCCGAGACCAGCTTCGACCCGGTCAAGATCAGCGACCTCTATTCGCGCACGGTGACGCCGCACATCTTCGAGGCGCTCTACAAGTACGACCACCTGGCCCGGCCGTCGAAGATCGTTCCGCTCACCGCCGAGGCGATGCCCGAGCACGCGGCCGACTTCCGCACTTGGACGATCCGCCTGCGCCGCGGCATCGTCTTCGCCACCGACCCGGCCTTCAAGGGCCAGCGGCGCGAGCTGGTGGCGCAGGACTACGTCTACGCCTGGCGCCGCTTCGCCGATCCGGCCAACAAGGCGGCGGCGTGGAGCGCGCTCGAGAACGAGAAGTTCCTCGGCCTGAGCGAGAGCCGCAAGGCAGCGCTCGACGGCAACAGGCCGTACGACCACGAGCGCGTGCTCGAGGGACTGCGCGCGACCGACCGCTACACGCTGCAGATCCGGCTCGAGGAGCCGCGGCCGCGCTTCATCGAGACGATCGCCGCCAGCGACCTGTTCGGCGCCGTCGCGCGTGAGGTGGTCGATTTCTACGGCGAGCAGATCGACGGCCACCCGGTCGGCACCGGCCCGTTCAGGCTGGCGCAGTGGCGGCGCAGCTCGTTCATCGCCCTCGACCGCAACCCCGACTTCCGCGAGATGCTCTACGACCCCGAGCCGGCGCCCGACGACGCCGAGGGGCAGGCCCTGCTGAAGCGCTTCAAGGGCCGCCGTCTGCCGATGATCGACCGGGTCGAGATCTCCATCGTCAGCGAGGACCAGCCGCGCTGGCTGTCGTTCGTCAACGGCGAGGCCGACTTCATCGAGCGCGTCGGCGCCAATTTCATCCAGACGGCGATGCCTGGCGGCAAGGTGGCACCGAACCTCGCCAGGCGCGGCATCCGCGGCTACCAGCAGCTCGAGCCGGGCTCGAGCTTCACCTTCTTCAACATGGAAGACCCGGTCTTCGGCGGCTACACGCCGGGGCGCATCGCCTTGCGGCGGGCGATCGGCCTGGCCCTGGACACGCCGCGCGAGATCCGCCTGTTGCGCAAAGGCCAGGGCATCCCGGCGCAGTCGCCCCTCCTTCCGGGCACGTCGGCTTACGACCCGAAGTGGCGCAGCGAGTTCGGCGAGTTCGATCCGGCACGGTCGCAGGCGCTGCTCGACATCCATGGCTACGTCGACATCAACCGCGATGGCTGGCGCGAGCTGCCGAACGGCGCGCCGCTGCTGCTGACCCTGCGCGCCCAGCCCGACCAGACGAGCCGCGAGACCGACGAACTGTTGCAGAAGAACCTGCGCGCGGTCGGTATCCGGGTCGCCTTCCATGTCGCCCAGTGGCCGGAGAACCTGAAGGCGGCGCGGGCCGGCAGCCTCACCGCCTGGTCGCTCGGCAGCAGCGCCGCCGCGCCGGACTCGCTCGGGGCCCTGGCGCGCTACGACAGCCGCCAGATCGGTGGCCAGAACCTGGCGCGCTTCAAGCTGCCGGAGTTCGACCAGATCTACGAGCGCCTGCAGTCGCTGCCCGACGGGCCGGAGCGCGGCGCCCTCTTCGACCGGGCGAACCGGCTGGCGGTGGCGTACATGCCGTACAAGTACCGCGTCTGCCGCATCGTCAGCGACATGACCTACCCGTGGCTGATCGGCTACCGGCGCACCCTGTTCTGGCAGGAGTGGTGGCACTACGTCGACATCGACCGCGGCGCCGCAGCCGCCGCGTGAAGGCGGCCTGGCGATGAGCCCCCTGCTGGATCGGCGCCGGTGGCTGGCCGCGGCGCTCGGCGCGGCCGCGCTGCCCGCGCATGCGGCCGGACCGGCCGCCGACGGCGGAGCCCGGGTCCTGCGCGTGATGTTCCCGGCCGCCGAAACCGGGTTCGACCCGGTGCAGATCAGCGACCTGTACTCGCGCACGGTGACGCCGCACATCTTCGAAGCGCTGCTCGGCTACGACCCGCTCGCCTTCCCCGTCAAGCTGGTGCCGCTCACCGCTGCCGCCCTGCCCGAGTCATCGGCGGATTTCCGCACCTGGACGATCCGTGTCCGGCCGGGGATCTTCTTCGCCGCCGACCCGGCCTTCAAGGGCAGGCGCCGCGAGCTGGTCGCCCAGGACTTCGTCTACTCCTTCAAGCGCGTCTACGACCCCGAGACCAAGAGCCCGGTCTACTCCTCGCTGCAGGAGGACGGCATCCTCGGCCTCGAGGAGCTCCGCGCCCGGGCCCTGCGCGACAAGCAGCCGTTCGACCACGACAGCGAGGTCGAAGGCCTGCGCGCGCTCGATCGCTACACGCTGCAGTTCAGGCTGGCGTCGGGGCGGCCGCGCTTCGCCACCACGCTGGCCGCGTCGTCGGTCTACGGCGCGGTGGCCCGCGAGGTGGTCGAGGCCTACGGCGGCGACATCATGGCGCACCCGGTCGGCACCGGGCCCTACCGGCTCAAGCAGTGGCGGCGCAGCTCGCTGATCGTGCTGGAGAAGAACCCGGGCTTCCGCGAGGTGCTCTACGACGCCGAGCCGGCGGCCGACGACGCGGAGGGCCAGGCCTGGCTGCAGCGCTTCAAGGGCCGCCGCCTGCCCTTCAACGACGGCGTGGAGATCTCCGTCATCGAGGAAGGCCAGCCGCGCTGGCTCACCTTCCTGAACGGACGGGCCGACGTGGTGCGGGTGCCGATCGAGTTCGCCGACTTCGCGTCGCCCAGCGGCAAGCTGGCGCCCAACCTGGCCAAGCGCGGCATCCGCTCGCGCAAGTTCGCCAACCCCGACTACACGATGTCGTGGTTCAACATGGAAGACCCGGTGGTCGGCGGCTACACGGCCGAGAAAGTGGCCTTGCGCCGGGCCATGAACCTAGCCTACGACATCGACGCCGAGATCCGCATCATCCGGCATGGCCAGGCGATCCCGGCGCAGGCGCCGATGCCGCCCGGCTGCTTCGGCTACGACCCGAGCTTTCGCACCGAGAACAGCGTCCACGATCCGGCCCGGGCCAAG
>NZ_JANODC010000224.1:0-10647 GCF_031412495.1 Rhizobacter sp.
GACAGCGCGTCGAGGTGCGGCAGCAGGTCGTCGAGGAGGGCGTCGTAAAGCTCCTTCTCGCGCGCCAGGCAGCGCTCGCCCGCCGACAGCGCCTTGTCCTCGAATGCCTTCAGCTCGGGCGTGATGAAGCGCTCGGCATTCTTCATCGTCTGCCGGCGCCGGTAGTCGGCCGGCACCTTGGCGGCCTGCGACTGCGAGACCTCGATGAAGTAGCCGTGGACGCGGTTGAACTGCACGCGCAGGCTGGGGATGCCGGAGCGCTCGCGCTCCCGCGCCTCCAGCTCGATCAGGAAGGCGTCGCTGCCGCGGTCGATGGTGCGCAGCTCGTCGAGGGCGGCGTCGTGGCCCGTGGCGATGACGCCGCCGTCGCGGACGAGCGCGGCTGGCTCCTCGGCGATGGCGGCCGCGAGGTGGGCGGCGATCGCGCCCGGCGGCGTCAGGCCTTCGCCGAGCATCTCGAGCAGTGCGCAGGCGGCGGTGGGCAGCGCCGTGCGCACCGCGGGCAGGGCGAGCAGGGTCGAGCGCAGCCCGGCCAGCTCGCGCGGTCGCACCTGGCGCAGGGCGATGCGGGCACCGATCCGTTCGACGTCGCTCAGGTGGCGCAGCGTGCCGCGGAGCGCCTCGAGATCGGCGCCGAGCAGGGCCTGGATCGCGTCGTGGCGGTCGGTGGCGACGCGGCGGTCGCGCTGCGGCTGGGTCAGCCATTGGCGCAGGGCGCGGCTGCCCATGCCGGTGGCGCAGACGTCGAGCAGGGACAGCAGGGTCGGCGCGTCGTGGCCGCGCAGCGTCTTCGTGAGCTCGAGGTTGCGGTGCGTCGCCGGCGGCAGGTCGACCAGGTCGCTGCTGCGCTGAACGGCGAGCCGGTGAACGTGGGCCAGGGCGCGGCCCTGCGTGTGCTCGGCATAGGCGAGCAGGGCAGCGGCCGCCGCGTGGGCGAGGTCCATGTCGGCGGCGCCGTGCGCGCCCAGCGAGGCGATGCGCAGCTGCGCGCAGAGCTTGCGCGCGCCCAGGGCCGGGTCGAAATGCCACTCCGGCCGGTGCGTGGTCGCGGTGAGCGCGGGGTCGAGCACGTGAGCAGGCAGGTCGCGGTCGACCAGAACCTCGGCCGGGGCCAGCCGCGCCAGCCAGCCGCCCAGCTCGCGCTCGCTGCACTCGGCCAGGCCGATCTCGCCCTGGGTCAGCGCGGTCCAGGCCAGGCCGAAGGCATCGCGGCGGCGCGCGATGGCGAGGAGGATCGAGTCGCTCATGTCGGCGAGCAGGTCGCTCTCGGTGAGCGTTCCCGGCGTGACGATGCGCACCACCTTGCGTTCGACGGGACCCTTGTGCAGGCCGACCTCGCCGACCTGCTCGCAGATGGCGACCGACTCGCCGAGGCGGACCAGCTTGCCGAGGTAGGCATCGACCGCGTGCACCGGCACGCCCGCCATCGCGATCGGCTGCCCGTTGCTGGCGCCGCGCGCCGTCAAGGTGATGTCGAGCAGGCGGTGCGCCTTCCTCGCGTCGTCGAGGACGAGCTCGTAGAAGTCGCCCATCCGGTAGAAGAGGAGCGTGTCGGGATGCTCGGCCCTGATGCGCAGGTACTGCTGCATCATCGGCGTGTGGCCGACCGGCTCGGGCGCGTTCATCGGGGCACGACGGCCCGTCAGACCGGGGCCGGGCTCGCTGCTCCGGGCGCGAAGCTCGAATGCGGCGCCAGCATCTGCACCAGCTGGCCGTAGATCTTCGGACTGCCGGCGACGACCTCGCGCCGGTGCAGGAAGTCGGCCTCGCCGGTGAAGTTGCCCACCAGGCCGCCCGCTTCGGTCACGAGGAGCGAGCCGGCGGCGACGTCCCACGGGCTGAGCCCGGTCTCGAAGAAGGCGTCGTACCAGCCGGCTGCCACATAGCAGAGGTCGAGCGCCGCGGCACCCGGTCGGCGGAGGCCGGCGCAGCTCTTCATCACCGCCTCGAAAATCGTCAGGTACTTGCGGAAGTCGTCGCCCTTGCGGAATGGAAAGCCGGTGCCGACGAGGCAGTCGGCCAGGCGCGTCCGCTTGGACACCCGCAGGCGCTTGTCGTTGAGATAGGCACCGCGCCCCTTCGACGCGTAGAACAGGTCGTTGCGCGCCGGGTCGTAGACGACCGCCTGCTGCACCTGGTCCCGGTAGGCGAGGGCGATCGACACCGCATAGGTCGGCAAGCCGTGGATAAAGTTGGTCGTGCCATCCAGCGGATCGATGATCCACACGTACTCGCTGTGGGCAGCGCCACGGGTGCTGCCCGACTCCTCGGCCAGGATGCCGTGGCCGGGGTAGGCGCCGAGGAGCGTGTCGATCACCGCCGCCTCGGCGGCATGGTCGACCTCGGTGACGAAGTCGTTCGGCGCCTTGGTGTTGACCTGCAGCCGGTCGATGTCGAGCGAGGCGCGGTTGATGATCGCCCCGGCAGCGCGCGCCGCCTTGATGGCGGTGTTGAGCATGGGGTGCAGCGCTTGCGACATGGGGACGGGGGCAGGGCTCAGGCGGTGGGCCATGCACGCTGCAAAATGAACGACACCCATTTTATCTGCCGTGCCTGCCGACCCCACCCGCTTCGTCCTCGTCGGCACGAGCCACGCCGGCAACGTCGGCGCGGCGGCGCGGGCGATGAAGGTGATGGGCTTCACCGACCTCGTGCTGGTCGCCCCGCGCTTCGCCGACGTGGCGCGCCGGCCCGACGCGGTGGCGATGGCGAGCGGCGCGACCGAGGTGCTCGAGGGCGCGCGCGTGGTCGCCTCGCTGGTCGAGGCGCTCGAGGGCATCACCTTCGTCTGCGCCACCGCCATGACGCCGCGCGACTTCGGCCCGCCGACCCACCTGCCGCGCGGCCTGTTTCCGGCCCTCGCCGCCGACCGGCAGCGGGTCGCCTTCGTGTTCGGATCCGAACGCTACGGCCTGGCCAACGACGACGTCTACGCCTGCCACGCCTGCCTGACGATTCCCACCGACCCCGGCTACGGGTCGCTGAACCTGGCCCAGGCCGTCCAGCTGATCGCCTACGACTGGCGCCAGGCCTGCGGCGGCTTCGCAGTGCCGACATCCGCACGCGACGCGCGCCTGGCCGACGCCGTCGCCGTGCGTGGCCTCCTCGAGCACTGGCGCCAGACGCTCGAGGCCATCGGCTACCTCGATCCGGCCACGCCGCGCAAGCTCATGGCCCGGCTGCACCGGCTCGTCAACCGGGCCCGGCTCGGCGAGGAAGAGGTGCATATCCTGCGCGGCATCGCCCGAGCGGTGGGCGAGAAGCGCCGCTAAACTGCGCGGCCCCTGCCGGCAATCCCCATGTTCCAGCGCCTCCGCGAAGACGTCGCCTGCATCCTCGAACGCGACCCGGCCGCCCGGTCCGGGTGGGAGGTGCTGACGTGCTACCCGGGGCTGCACGCCATCGTCCTGCACCGGCACGCGGCCTGGTGGCGTCGGCAGGGCTTTCACTGGATGGCGCGCTGGGTCTCGCATCTGGCCCGCTTCGTCACCGGCATCGAGATCCACCCGGGCGCGACCATCGGCCGGCGCGTCTTCATCGACCACGGTATGGGCGTGGTGGTCGGCGAAACGGCCGAGATCGGCGACGACTGCACCATTTACCAAGGCGTAACGCTCGGCGGCACCTCGCTCGCCGCCGGCACCAAGCGGCACCCGACGCTCGGGCGCGGCGTCATCGTCGGCGCGAACTCTCAGATACTCGGCGGCTTCACGGTCGGCGACAACGCCCGCGTCGGTTCGAACGCGGTCGTGCTGAAGCCGGTGCCGCCGGGTGCGACCGCCGTCGGCAACCCGGCCCGCATCATCCAGGCCGAGTCCGATGCGGCGCGTGAAGCGACGGCGGCGAAGATGGGTTTTTCCGCCTACGGGCTGACGCAGGGCGACGACCCGGTGTCGCAGGCCATGAAGGGGTTGATCGACAACGCCGCCGGCCACGAGCACCAGATCGCCCTGCTCTGGCAGTCGATCGAGAAGCTGTCGGGCCGGACCCGCGAGCTGCCGACGCCCGATTGCGTTCCCGGCGAAGCGCACACGACGGAAACCTTCGACGCCGAGCGCCTCAACCGGCTGGTGAAGTAGGCGCCTTGCCGGACGGCCGCAATGCCGATTTGGGTCGGAACGCCTTGCACACGGTGGCGTCCGTCTCGAGGTACGGGCCGCCGATCAGATCGATGCAGTAGGGCACGGCGGCGAAGATGCCCGGCACCGGCGGCTGCCCCGCGGGCAGGCCCTCGAGCGTCTCCGCGATCGACTTCGGCTGCCCCGGCAGGTTGATCACCAGCGCGTGGCCGCGCACCACGGCGACCTGGCGCGACAGGATCGCCGTCGGCACGAAGGCCAGTCCGATCCGGCGCATCTGCTCGCCGAAGCCGGGCATCACCTTGCTGGCGACGGCGAGCGTCGCATCCGGCGTGACGTCGCGCGGCGCCGGCCCCGTGCCGCCGGTGGTGAGGACGAGCGCGCAGCGGGCCTCGTCGACCAGCTCGCACAGTGTCGCGCTGATGACGGCCGCTTCATCGGGGATGAGGCGCGTCTCCCAGTCGATCGGGTTGAGCAGGGCGCGGCCCAGCCACTCGCGCAGCGCCGGGATGCCCTTGTCCTCGTAGACGCCGGCCGATGCGCGGTCGCTCACCGAGACAAGGCCGATGCGGACCCGGTCGAGGCCCGTCTCTACCGGCTCAGCCATGCGGCTCGTGCGCGCGGATGAAGCGGAACAGCTCGCGGTAGGCCCGGCCGTTGCGCTGCTCGGGAACGCCCGAGGCGTCCTTGCGTGCGTTGCGGACGAGCGTGCGCAGCTGCTGCAGGTCGGCGCCGGGATGGGCGCTCGCGAAACGGGTGGTGGCTGAGTCGTCGTCGATGAGCTCGGCGCGCCACCGCTCGGCCTGGTGCAGCGCCAGCGAGTCGCGGGCCGGGCCGAGCTGCGAATCGGCGATGGCGGCGCGGATCGGCTCGACGTCGACCGAGCGCATGAGCTTGCCGATCAGTTGCATCTGCCGGCGCCGGGCTTCGTGGCTGCGCATGCCGCGGCAGGCACGGACCGCATCGAGCAGCGGTTCGCCGAGGCCGAGCGGCTCGAGCCGGTGGTCGGGAAAGGCGACCAGCGCTTCGCCGAGCTCCTGCAGCTCGTGCGACGCCTGCTTCAAGCGCGTCTTGCTCGGTCGGTCCATCCAGGTGCTCGACGCGCCGTCGCTGACTTCCTGCAACGCAGGAGACGAGGGGGGATCGACAGGGCGGCCGGGCATGGAGAAGGAGGCGGGATCGGACGGTGAAAAGGTCCGACTTATCATAGCCAATGCCTTCTCCAGCGCGTTCTTCCGTGCCTTTGGGATCCCCCGCCGCAGCCTCTCCGCCGCCGGGTTTCGCCTACTCCCGCGAGCAGTTCAAGGAGCTCGTCGATGCCGCGCTGGCCACGGCCCGGTCGCTCGGCGCCAGTGACGCGGTTGCCGAAGTGTCGGAAGCCGTCGGGCTCTCGGTATCGGTGCGCAAGGGCGAGACCGAGAACGTCGAGCGCAACCGCGACAAGTCGATCAGCGTCACTGTCTACGTCGGACAGCGACGCGGCAATGCGAGCAGCTCCGACTTCTCGCGCGCTGCGCTCGAGCAGACGGTCCGCGCCGCGCACGACATCGCCCGCTTCACTGCCCAAGATCCGGCCGCCGGCCTGCCCGAGCAGGACGATCTCGTGCGTGGCGCCGGCGCCGAGCGCGACCTTGACCTGTTCCATCCCTGGGACATCGACGCCGAGCGGGCGATCGGGATCGCCCTGCGCTGCGAGGCCGCGGCGCTCGAGGTGGACCCGCGCATCACCAACTCGGAAGGGGCCGGCGTCTCGGCCCAGCAGTCGCACTTCTACGCCGCCAACACGCGCGGCTTCGGCGCCGGCTACGCGAGCTCGCGCCATTCGCTGTCGGTCGCGCCGATCGCATCCTTGCCCGGCCGCGGCGGCGACGACATGCAGCGCGATGCCTGGTACTCGTCGATGCGCTCGGCCGACGAGCTGGCCGCGCCCGAGGCGATCGGCCGCTACGCGGCGGAGCGGGCGCTGTCGCGCCTGCGCTCGCGCAAGATCAAGACCTGCGAGGTGCCGGTGCTCTTCGAGTCGTCGCTCGCGTCGGGCCTCGTCGGCGCCTTCGTGCACGCGACGAGCGGCGGAGCGCTCTACCGCAAGTCGTCGTTCCTGCTCGATTCGCTCGGCCAGCAGGTTCTTCCGGCGCACATCGACCTGCACGAGGACCCGCACGTGCCCCGCGGCAAGGGCAGCGCTCCGTTCGACGACGAGGGCGTGGCGACGCGGCGGGCCCGGATCGTCGACGGCGGCGTTCTCGGCAGCTACTTTCTCTCCACCTACTCGGCACGCAAGCTCGGCCTGCGCACGACGGGGCATGCCGGGGGCGCCCACAACCTGACGCTCACGTCGCGCCGGACCGATCCCGGCGACGACCTTGAGGCGATGCTGCGCAAGCTCGGCCGCGGGCTGTTCGTCATCGAGCTGATGGGCCAGGGCGTGAACTACGTCACGGGCGACTACTCGCGCGGCGCCGCCGGCTTCTGGGTCGAGGGCGGGCGGATCGCCTACCCGGTGCACGAGATCACCATCGCCGGCAACTTGCGTCAGATGTTCAAGGACATCGTGGCTGTCGGCGCCGACGCGTACACCATGGGCAGCAAAACCACCGGCTCGGTCCTGATCGAGCGGATGAAGATCGCCGGCGCCTGAGCGGAACGCGCGAGCCCCCCGCCTCGTCAGGCGGGTAAGTCCCTGTGATTGCGGCTCGGGGCCGTTCCTAGAATTCGGCGCGTTCCGAAACTTGGCTGTCACAGGAGACTTTCATGCAGCGTCGTTCATTCATCCACAAGACCGGCATCGCGGGCGTACTCGCCGCCGGTGCGGCGCCGGCAATCGTCCATGCGCAGGCAAACATCCGCTGGCGCCTGGCCTCGAGCTTTCCGAAGCCCCTCGACACGATCTACGGCGCCTCGGAGGTCTTCGCCAAGAAGGTCAGCGAGATGACCGGCGGCAAGTTCGTCATCAGCACGCATGCTGCCGGCGAGCTGGTGCCTCCCTTCGGCGTCGTCGACGCCGTGCAGAACGCGACCATCGAGATGGCGCATACGGCGCCCTACTACTTCTTCGGCAAGGACCCGACGTTCGCCCTCGGCTGTGCGATCCCCTTCGGCCTGAACAGCCGGCAGATGACGGCCTGGATGTTCGAAGGCAACGGCATGAAGCTGATGCGCGAGTTCTACGCCAAGTACAACATCGTGAACTTCGTCGGCGGCAACACCGGCGCGCAGATGGGCGGCTGGTTCCGCAAGGAGATCAAGACCCTTGCCGACATGAAGGGGCTGAAGTTCCGGATCGGCGGCTTCGCCGGCAAGGTGCTCGAGCGGATCGGCGGCGTGCCGCAGAACATCCCCGGGGGCGAGATCTACCAGGCGCTCGAGAAGGGCACGATCGACGCGGCCGAGTGGGTCGGCCCCTACGACGACGAGAAGCTGGGCTTCGCCAAGGTGGCGCCGTTCTACGCCTACCCGGGCTGGTGGGAAGGCGGCCCGCAACTCGACTTCTACATCAACAGCACCGCCTACAACGGACTCTCGGCCGACTACAAGGCGATCGTCGAGGCCGCCGCGACCTACGCAGCGGTTGACATGCAGGCCAAGTACGACGCCCGCAACCCGGCGGCGCTGAAACGGCTCGTCGGCGGCGGTGCCAAGCTGTTCCGCTTCCCGAAGGAAACCATGGACGCGGCGTTCAAGGAGTCGATGGCCCTGTACAGCGAGCTGAGCGGTACGAACCCCGGGTGGAAGAAGATCTACGATGACTTCTCGGCCTTCCGCCGCGATGCGAACCTCTGGTTCCGCTTCACCGAGGCAGGCTTCGACGACTTCATGCAGAACCAGAAGCTCTGAACGTCCGGCCCCGCCAGAGAGTACCCCGCCACGGCGGGGTTTTTTCTTGCCTGAGCTCTGCGGTGCGCGTCAGGGCTTCTTCTCGGCGTCTCGCTTCATCGACTCGAGCAGGATGCGCATCCCCTCGTCGGCCGAACCCGCGCCGCCCTCGGCCCCGGAGGCGCCCGACGCCGGCGCTCCCGGCAGACCTGTCGCAGCCCCGCTGCCGGGAGTCCGGCGCATTTCCTGGAACGCCTTGTCGACATCGACCGTGGGCCCCTTGCCTAGATCCCTCGAGACCAGCCCCGGGAATGCGATCACCAGGGCGACCATGATCAGCTGGATCACCACGAAGGGCACCGCGCCCCAGTAGATCTGCCCGGTGGTGACCTTCGCGATCGGCCGTTTGGTGATGCGGTCGGTGTAGTCCTCCATGGGCGCCACGCCGCGCAGGTAGAACAGGGCGAAGCCGAAAGGCGGGTGCATGAAGGAGGTCTGCATGTTGATCGCGATGAGCACGCCGAACCAGACCAGGTCGATGCCCAGCTTGTCGGCGACCGGGGCGATCAGCGGGATGATGATGAAGGCCAGCTCGAAGAAATCGAGGAAGAACGCGAGCAGGAAGATCAGGATGTTGACGACGATCAGGAAGCCGAGCTGCCCGCCGGGCAGGCTGGTAAGCAGGTGCTCGACCCAGATCGGGCCGTCGACAGCCTGGAAGGACAGGCTGAAGACGGTCGAGCCGATTAGGATGAACAGGACGAAGCACGACAGCTTCATGGTCACGTCGAGGGCTTGCCGCATGAGCGTGAGGTTCATGCGTTTGCGGGCGATGGCCATGACCAGCGCGCCGACAGCGCCCATGGCGCCGCCTTCGGTCGGCGTGGCGATGCCGAGGAAGATCGTGCCGAGCACCAGGAAGATCAACGCCAGGGGCGGTATCAGGACGAACGTGACCTTCTCCGCCATGCGCGAGAGAAGGCCGAGGCGGAACAGCCGGTTGATCATCGACAGCGCGAAGGCGACGCCCACGCCGACGCACATGGAGACGACGACCAGCTCGTCGGTCGACGTCGTGGCCGGGCGCGTGCGCGCGAACACGAGTGCCGCCGTCACGGAGAGGACGACGAGAACGCCGAGGGATCGCAGTCCTGCCGAGCCGTCGTCCTCCCGGATCGTCCGCGCTTCAGGGGGCAGGGCGGGTGCCCGTGTCGGGTGGATGATGCTGATCGCCAGCACGTAGAGCAGATAAAGGCCGGTAAGGACGAAGCCCGGAACGAAGGCGCCCTTGTAGAGGTCGCCGACGCTGCGGCCCAGCTGGTCGGCGAGCACGATCAGGACCAGCGAGGGCGGGATGATCTGGGCCAGCGTGCCCGAAGCGGCGATGACGCCGCTGGCCAGGCGCCGGTCGTAGCCGTAGCGCAGCATGATGGGCAACGAGATCAGGCCCATCGAGATGACCGACGCGGCGACGACGCCCGTCGTCGCGGCGAGCATCGCCCCCACGAGGATGACGGCGTAAGCCAGGCCACCGCGGATGGGCCCGTACAGCTGGCCCACCGTATCGAGCAGGTCCTCGGCCATCCCGGATCGCTCGAGGATGAGCCCCATGAAGGTGAAGAACGGAATGGCGAGCAGCGTGTCGTTCTGCATGATCCCGAAGATCCGCAGTGGCAGCGCCTGCAGCAGCGTCTGCGGCATCAGCCCCATCTCGACGCCGATCACGCCGAAGAGAAGGCCACAGGCCGCCAGCGCGAAGGCGACCGGGTAGCCGAAGAGCAGGAAGAAGATCAGGCTGCCGAACATGATCGGCGCCATGTTCTGGGCGATGAAAGCCATCATGGCGTCTTCCCCGAGCCGGCGAGCTCGCGGGTCCGGACTTCCTTGGCCAGCAGGAACTCCGCGAGTTCCTCCTCAGCCGTCTTGCCCTGCGACTTCAGGGACGGGTCGGGGATCAGCCCGTTCAGGAACGCGAACCGCTTGATCAGCTCGGACACCGCCTGGATGCCCAGCAACAGGAAGCCGAGCGGCAGGAGCGCGAACACCGGCCAGCGGATGAGCCCTCCGGCGTTCGACGAGTATTCGTTCATCACGTAGGCGCGCACCGCCAGCGGCAGCGAGAGCTTGATGACGACGTAGACCAACGGCAGCACGAAACAGACGAGGCCGATGATGTCGATCCAGATCTGCGTGCGCTTCGAGAAGCGTCCGGAGATCACGTCGATCTTGACGTGCTCCTGGCGAAGCATCGTGTAGCCGGCCGCGAGCAGGAAGACGGCGGCGAACAGATACCACTGGATCTCGAGGTAGGCGTTCGAACTGGTGTCGAACAGCTTGCGGACGACGGCGTTCCCGGCGCTGATGAGGACGGCGGCGAGAACCAGCCACGCGACGCCTTTACCGACGAGCTGGCTCATGCGGTCGATCAGCCTGGAGAGGGCGAGCAGAGTCGACACGTGGAGCCTCCGGGTTCATGGGGGGCTCGCGGGTGGCCCCCGCGAAGCGCCGCCGATTCTATGGACCCGAGGTCGAGGCCAGCCTGCGTGTTTGCGCTAAGAAAGAGGCAGCGCGACGGGCGGCAGTCGCCTCACTCGCCCGTGGCAGCACGGAAGAGCTTGCCCGAGCGGGTGCCCGAGCGGCAGAAGGCGAGGATCGGCTTCGGCAGTGCCTGCAGCAGCTCGGCGCATCGAGCGATCTCGTCCGCCGACTGGAACGCAGGCAACACCGGCAGCCATGCGTACTCGAGCCCGGCTGC
>NZ_JANODC010000225.1:0-6369 GCF_031412495.1 Rhizobacter sp.
GCGGCGGTGTTCATCGCCGTCGCCGCCGCGGTCGAGCCGCAGGCTTTCGGCATCGTCGCCCGACCCGCGAGCGGCGGCGCCGTGGATCCCATCCCGACCGGCAACCGGCTCGAGCTGATCCTCGGCGCGGCGATCGGCGCGATCACCTTCAGCGGCTCGGTCATCGCCTGGGGCAAGCTCTCGGGCAAGTCGAAGGTGCGCGTCTTCCAGGGCGCACCGGTCACGTTCGCCGGCCAGCACTGGCTCAACCTGGCGCTCGGCATCGCCATGCTCGCCTTCATCGTCGGATACACGATGACGCAGAGCAGCCTCTACTTCTTCCTCGTCCTGGCGATCGCCTTCGTCCTCGGCGTGCTCATCATCATCCCGATCGGCGGCGCCGACATGCCGGTCGTGGTGTCGATGCTGAACAGCTACTCCGGCTGGGCCGCGGCCGGCATCGGCTTCTCGCTCAACAACGCGATGCTGATCATCGCCGGCTCGCTCGTCGGCTCGTCCGGCGCGATCCTCAGCTACATCATGTGCCGGGCGATGAACCGCTCGTTCTTCAACGTCATCCTCGGCGGCTTCGGCGGCGAGGCCGGTCCGGCCGCCGGCAAGACCGAGCAGCGGCCGGTCAAGAGCGGCAGCGCCGACGACGCCGCCTTCGTGCTCGGAAACGCCGAGACGGTGGTCATCGTCCCGGGCTACGGCCTGGCCGTGGCGAGGGCGCAGCACGCGGTCAAGGAGCTCGCCGCCAAGCTCACCGAGAAGGGCATCACCGTCAAGTACGCGATCCACCCGGTGGCCGGCCGCATGCCGGGCCACATGAACGTGCTCCTCGCCGAGGCCGAGGTCCCGTACGACCAGGTCTTCGAGATGGAGGACATCAACGGCGAGTTCGGCCAGGCCGACGTCGCCATCATCCTCGGCGCCAACGACGTCGTGAACCCGGCCGCGCACACCAAGGGCAGTGCCATCTACGGCATGCCGATCCTCGAGGCGTACAAGGCCAAGACGGTGATCGTCAACAAGCGCTCGATGGCGGCGGGCTACGCCGGCCTCGACAACGAGCTGTTCTACATGGACAAGACGATGATGGTCTTCGGCGACGCCAAGAAGGTCGTCGAGGACATGGTCAAGGCGATCGAGTAGCCGACCGGCGACGGGGCCTCAAGCGCGTCCCTGCGCCAGGCCCACGAACGCGCTTTCGAGAAAGGCCTCGAGCTGGTCCGGGTCGACCGGCTTGGTGAGGTGGTGGTCGAAGCCGGCGCGCGCGGTGCGGGCCCGGTCCCGCTCGGCGCCCCAGCCGGTCAGGGCGACCAGCACGACGCCGGCGTGCCTGGGGTCGGCACGCAGGGCCTCGGCCACGTCGTAGCCGTCCATTCCGGGCAGGCCGAGGTCGAGCAGGACGAGCTCCGGCCGGAACTGCCCCGCCATCGCGACCGCGGTGGCCCCGTCCTCTGCGGCCGCCACCGCATAGCCCATCATCCCGAGCAGGGCGACGAGCGCCTCCAGTCCGTCCGGGTTGTCCTCGACGACGAGGACGCGTCCGCTCGGCCGTGCCTCGGCCCGCGGTGCCGCCGCCGGCGCAGCCGCGCCGGGCTCTTCGATCCGAGCCGTCGGCAGGGGCAGCTCGATGCTGAAGGTGCTGCCGGCATCGAGGCCGTCGCTGGCGACGCCGACGCGACCGCCGTGCATCTGCACCAGGCTGCGCACCAGCGACAGGCCGATGCCGAGACCGCCGGCGGCCCGGTGCGCACTGTGGTGCAGCTGGGTGAACATCTGGAACAGGCGGCCCTGCTGGTCGCTCGGAATGCCGACGCCGTCGTCGACGACCTCGAGCCGAACCCGGTCGCCGGCGCGCCAGGCGGACAGGCGGATGTGGCCGCCGTCGGGCGTGTACTTGGCGGCGTTGTTGAGGAGGTTGCCGATGACCTGGACCAGGCGCGCCGGGTCGGCGTCGAGCTCCAGGTCGGGCACCGGCAGGTGCAGCTCGAAGCGGTGGCGGGCGGCCTCCATCGCCGGCCGCGTCGCCTCGACGGCCCGCTCCATCAGCAGCGAGAGCGAAACGCGTTCCGGACGCAGCTCGATGAGGCCGCGGTTGATGCGCGACTGGTCGAGCAGGTCCTCGATCAGGCGCGCCATGTGGTTGACCTGGCGCTCGAGGATGTCGCGGGCCTGCCGGCCCTGCGCCGGATCGCTCGACATGCGCATCATCGCCAGCGCGTAGCGCATCGGCGCCAGCGGGTTGCGGAGCTCGTGCGCCAGGGTCGCCAGGAACTCGTCCTTGTGCCGGTCCTGCTCGCGCAGCATGGCGGCGTCGCGGACGCGCTCGATGTGCGCCCAGCAGCGATCGACGACTTCGCCGACGATCGTGATGTCGGCCTCGCTCCAGTGCCGTGGCGACGCGTCGTGCACGGCCATCAGGGCGACCAGGCGACCGCCCTTGACCAGCGGTGCGCAGACGATGGCCTTGATGCCGATGGCATTGAACATGCGGCCGCCGCCTTCGTCGCCGAGCTCGCGGTCGACGTCGTGGACGACCAGGTTGCGGCCGTGCCGGAGGTTCGTCGTCGCCTGGGGGCCGAACAGGTCGAGGGAGTAGACGCCGGCGCTGCTGGCGACGCCGTCGGCCGACCAGTCGCTGCGGATCGTGAAGCGGTCGTTGTCGGCCTCGACATCGGCATAGGCGCAGCGCGTGACGCCGAGGTGCTCGCCGAGCAGGCGCGCGGTGACGGCCATGATCTGCATCGCGTCGGTCATGGCCCGCGTCGCCTGGCCCATGCGGTCGAGCAGGCGCAGCCTCTCCTCGCTCGCCTTCAGCGCCGCGCCGGCGCGCTTGCGCTCGGTGACGTCGAGGCAGATGCCGGCCCATTCGCGCACCTCGCCGTCGACGAGCACGGGCACGCCCTGCGCCTCCATGTCGCGGTACTCGCCGTCGTGCCGGCGCAGCCGGTACTGCAGCTCGACCAGCGACCGGCTCGCCACGCCGGCCTGCCAGCGCTCGATCACGCCCGTGCGGTCGTCCGGGTGGATCGCGTCGAGCCAGCCGCGGCCGGCGGACTCAGCGACGCTCTGCCCGGTGAAGGCCTCCCACGAGGGGATCTCGCTCGTCACGCTGCCGTCGGCGGCGGTCTGCCACAGCACGGCCGAGGTCGTGGTGGCCAGGGTGCGGAGGCGGACGCCGCTCCAGCTCGTCGTGTGATCGACAGTCATCGCGCCGGCGATCCTAAACTCAGCCGCCGCCGCAGTCGCAGGCGCCCCCGCATGACCCGGCTGTTCCTGACCACGCTGCTCGCCCTGCTCGCCTTCGCCGGCAACTCGCTGCTGTGCCGCATCGCGCTCAAGCACACGGCGATCGACCCGGCCAGCTTCACCGCGATCCGCATCGTCTCCGGCGCCATCACCCTGTGGCTGATCCTGCAGCTGCGCGACGGGCCGCAGCGGCTCGCCGGCAGCTGGGGCTCGGCGCTGGCCCTGTTCGCCTACGCGGCCGCGTTCTCCTTCTCGTACCTGAGCCTCACGGCCGCCACCGGCGCCCTGCTGCTGTTCGGTGCCGTGCAGGCGACCATGATCGGCGTCGGGCGCTGGCGCGGCGAGCGCCTGCGCGGCTGGCAGACGGTGGGCTTCCTGCTCGCCGTCGCCGGGCTCGTCGGCCTGCTCCTGCCCGGCCTGCAGGCGCCGCCGCTCGAGGGCTCACTGCTGATGCTGGCGGCCGGCGTGGCCTGGGGCGTGTACTCCCTGCGCGCGAAGGGCAGCGGCGATCCGCTGCGCGTCACCGCCGGCAACTTCGGCCGCGCCATCGCCCCGGCCGCCGTGCTGTCGCTGGCCACGCTTCCCTGGGCCGCCGTCGATGCCGCCGGCGTCGCCTATGCCGTCGCGTCGGGGGCGCTGGCCTCGGGCGTCGGCTACGCGGTCTGGTACAGCGCGCTCGCCGCCCTCAAGACCACGAGCGCGGCGACGGTGCAACTCAGCGTGCCGGTGCTGGCCGCCGTCGGCGGCATCGTCTTTCTCGACGAGCCGGTCACGCTGCGCCTCTTCATGGCCTCGGCAGCGGTCCTCGGCGGCATCGCGCTGGTCGTGCTCAGCCGCGCGAAGCCGGCCGGCTGAGCGGCGGCACCCACCTCGCTCGGTGCTGCGCGGATGCGGGCGCGGCCCGAGGGCCCCTCAGGCGCGCGTCGCGCCGACCCGAGACAGCGCCGCCGCCGACCGGCTGCGCCGCCAGGCCGCCGGCGGCGCCCCGTACTCGCGCCGGAACGCGCGGCTGAAGGCGGTGTCCGTCTGGTAGCCGACGTCCTCGGCGATGCGCGCCAGCGGCGCGTTGCTGCGGCAGAGCAGGTTGGCGGCCAGGAGCATCCGCCACTGGGTCAGGTACTGCATCGGCGAGCTGCCGACCAGGTGCTGGAAGCGCTCGGCGAGGACCGAGCGCGAGGTGTGGGCGACGCGGGCCAGTTCCTCGAGCGTCCAGGCCCGCGCCGGGCTCTGGTGCAGGGCGTTCAGCGCCGCGCCGACGATGCGGTCGCCGACGCCGGCGAGCCAGCCGGTGCGGCCGGCGCCCTGCTCGTTCATGTGCAGGCGCAGGACCTCGATGAAGAGCACCTCGGCCAGCTTGGCCAGAACGCCGGCGCCGCCGGGGCGCGGCGAGCGCGCCTCGGCGAGGGCGTAGCGCACCGACGCTTCGAGCCAGAGCCCGGCCGGCGAGCCGCGCACGTTGACGCGCACGAGCGACGGCAGGCCGGCGAGCAGGAGACGGGCCAGGCGCGCATCGCAGGCGAGGTAGCCGCAGACGAGCCGCGTCTGCACGCCGCCGCCGCCGTAGGCGAGCTCGCGCGGGCGGCGCTTCAGCACGGCGTCGAGCCGGCCGCCGACCGCCGGCGGCAGCCCGGGCGCGGAGGTCATCCGGTGCGCGTCGCCGTGCGGGAAGACGACCACGTCGCCGGCACCGAGGCGCGTCGGCGCCTGCCCGTCCATCTCGACGAAGCACTCGCCCTCGGTGATCAGATGGAAGATGACGACCTTCTCCGCGCCGGGCTCGAGCAGCGGCGCGGCCGCGTCGGCGTGCGGCGACTGGTAGCACCAGGGCGCCGTGAAGCGGCCCTGGATGAAGATCGCGCCGACCAGGTGGACGACGCGCAGGGTCTCGGATAGCGCGTCCATGCTCAGGCCGCGTCGATCTCGATCTCGATCTCGACCTCGACCGCGCGCGGCAGCGCCTGCCGCAGCAGGCCGGGCACGGGCGAACGGCCGAGGCCGAGTTCGATGACGGCGCGCAGCCGCTCCGGCGCGACGCCGGGTGCCGAGGCGCGGATCTGCAAGCGCACTGCGAGCGGCGCCGCGCGCACCGGCTCGCCCGAGGTGTCGGCGAGGCCGAACAGTCCGCGCGAATCGGAGCGGCTGCCGGCCTTCACCTCCAGGGCGGTGAATTCGATGCCGTCGGCAGCGGCGGCGAAGACGATCGAGGTCGTCGCGCAGGTGGCCAGGCTGGCCCGGAACAGCCATCCCGGCGTGACCTGCTCGCCGCTGCCGCCGAGCTCGCGCGGCATGTCGGTGCAGATCGCCGTGCCGTTGGCGTGGCGGGCGCTGACGCGGGTGCCGCCCTCGAGCGTCGCCGTCGCCGGCGCGTCGTCGTGGACGCCGGTGTCCGGCCGCCGCTGCAGGATTGCTTCCACCCGCTGCAGCGCGGCTGCGATGCCGTCAATCGTCATGTCAATGCACCCGGGTCCGCCGCCATGCCGCCGATTGTCGGCACTTCCGGTCCGCGGCCGGCCGGCGCCCGTCCACCGCGGGACGATGGGGCAGCAACCGCGGACGCTGCAGCAGGAACGGGCCGCGGGCCGCCGCCGCAAGGACGATCGAACAGGCGCCGGCGACGAAAGGGCAGGACGCTCCGGCCCCGACACGGAATCCTCCGGACCTGCCCACCCTGTCTTGGAGATTCCATGAACGCCCCCACCGACTTCGAAGCCCTCAAGGCCCGCCAGCAGGCGGCCTGGTCCAGCGGCGACTACGCCGTGATCGGAACGACCCTGCAGATCGTCGGCGAGCAGCTCGCCGAGGCCTGCGACCTGCGTTGGGACGAGCGCGTCCTCGACGTCGCCGCCGGCAACGGCAACGCGACGCTCGCGGCGGCGCGCCGCGGCTGCCAGGTCACGTCGACCGACTACGTCGCCGGCCTGCTCGACCGCGGCGCCGAGCGGGCCCGCGCCGAGCGCTTCGACGTGCGCTTTCAGACCGCCGACGCCGAGGCCCTGCCCTTCGCCGACGCCAGCTTCGACGTCGTGCTCTCGTCCTTCGGAGTGATGTTCACGCCCGACCACGGCCGCGCCGCGGCCGAGATGCTGCGCGTCTGCCGTCCCGGCGGCCGGATCGGCATGGCCAACTGGACGC
>NZ_JANODC010000226.1:0-6142 GCF_031412495.1 Rhizobacter sp.
CCTGGTCGACACCGAGGCGACGACGCTGGTCGCCTTCGGCACCGAGGCCGGGCTGTTCCAGAAGGCCGGCATTCCCACCGTCGTCTGCGGCCCCGGGCACATCGCCCAGGCGCACCAGGCCGACGAGTACGTGGCGCTCGAGCAGCTCGCCGCCGCCGAGCGCTTCCTGCAGGCGCTCATCGCGACCCCCGCGGAAACACTGCTCGATCGGCGCGAACCGACGCCCGCGGGGGCGGGTCGCTAGCGGATCCGCGATTCACGTCGCCCGTGACGGACGACGCTTACCCGCCCGGCGCGTACCCCCCTTCGCCGCGAAAGCGCCCGCGAGCGTCAAATAGTCACGTCGGCCCGGTTGTGCCCGCCCCCTCGCAACGCTAGATTGCCCCCCAACTCACGCTCCCATGACCCACGAATTCCCCAGCGCCTTTCTGTGGGGCGCCGCCACCTCGGCCTACCAGATCGAAGGCTCGCCGCTGGCCGACGGCGCCGGGCCGAGCATCTGGCACCGCTTCGTGCGCACGCCCGGCCTGGTGAAGAACGGCGACACCGGCGACGTGGCCTGCGATCACTACAACCGCATGCAGGACGACGTGGCGCTGATGAAGCGCTTGGGCCTGACCGCCTACCGCTTCAGCATCGCCTGGGCCCGCGTGCTGCCCGAGGGGCGCGGCAAGGTGAACGAGGCCGGGCTCGGCTTCTACGAACGCCTGGTCGACACCCTGCTCGAGCACGGCATCCAGCCGATGGCGACGCTCTTCCACTGGGACCTGCCGGCCGCGCTCGACGACCGCGGCGGCTGGCTCAACCCGGACGTCGCCGACTGGTTCGCCGACTACGCGGGCGTGATGTACCGGCGGCTCGACGGCCGCGTCAAGCTCTGGGCGACCCTCAACGAGCCCTGGGTCGTCACCGACGGCGGCTACCTGCACGGCCCGCTCGCGCCCGGCCACAAGAACAAGTTCGAGGCGCCGATCGCCTCGCACCACCTGCTGCGCTCGCATGCGAAGGCGGTGCAGGCCTACCGCGCGCACGGCAGGCACCAGGTCGGGCTGGTGGTCAACATCGAGCCCAAGTACCCGGCTTCCGCGAAGCCCGAGGACCTGGCGGCGACGAAGCGGGCCGAGGCCTACATGAACCGGCAGTACCTCGACCCCGTGTTCCACGGCCGCTACCCGGCCGAGATGGGCGAGATCTTCGGCGAGGCCTGGCCCGAATGGCCCCAGGCCGACTTCGACCTGATCCGCCAGCCGATCGACTTCCTCGGCATCAACTACTACACGCGCAACGTCGTCCGCCACGAGGACACCGCTTACCCGCTGAAGGCGGCGGCGGTGCGGCAGAAGCAGTCGGCCCACACCGAGACGGCCTGGGAGGTCTTCCCGCAGGGCCTGACCGACACGCTGCTCTGGATCCGGCAGCAGTACGGCGACATCCCGCAGTACGTGACCGAGAACGGCGCCGCCTTCTACGACCCGCCCGCCGCGCCCTCGGGCCGCGTCGAGGACCCGCTGCGCCGCGACTACTACCGCAGCCACCTGCGTGCCGTCCGCGCCGCCATCGCGCAGGGCGCGGACATCCGCGGCTACTTCGCCTGGTCGCTGATGGACAACATGGAGTGGTCGCTGGGCTACTCGAAGCGCTTCGGCCTCGTCCACGTGAACTTCGAGACGCTGACGCGCACGCCCAAGGACAGCGCCAAGTTCTATGCCGATGTCATCGCGTCGAACGGCGCGACCCTGGAGCGAGATGACTGAACACCCCTCCGCTGCCCCCGAATCGCTTCGCGACGGGTCCGCCCCCGGCCTCAGCCGGCGCGGCCTGCTGACCTCCGGCGCGCTCGCTGCGCTCGGTTCGCTCGGCGGCTGCGCCGGCGTCGGCGCCGTGCGCGACGCCGTCGAGGAGCTGACCCGCAACCCGGTCTACGACACACGTGCGGTGGACGCCTCGTCGAGCGCCGCACCGGATGCGAGCCCGCCGGAATCGACGACCCGACCGGCCCTCCCGCCGCTCTTCGACGACATCGAGCGGCGCACCTTCGACTTCTTCTGGGCCATCGGCAACCCGGCCAACGGCCTCGTTCCGGACCGTCACCCGACGGCCTCGCCGTGCAGCATCGCCGCGGTCGGCTTCGCCCTGACCGCCTACGTGATCGGCACCGACTGCGGCTTCATCACGCGGGCCCAGGCGCGCGAACGCACGCTGGCGACGGTGCGCTTCTTCCGCGACGCGCCGCAGGGGCCGCAGGCGCGCGGCAGGAGCGGGCACAAGGGATTTTTCTACCACTTCCTCGACATGAAGACCGGCGTGCGCGCCTGGAAGAGCGAGCTGTCCACGGTCGACACCGCACTGCTGCTGGGCGGCATGCTGCACGCGCAGGCCTACTTCTCGGGCCACCATCCGGAGGAGGTCGAGATCCGCGACGCCGTCAACGCGATCTACTGGCGCATCGACTGGAAGTGGGCCCAGGTGCGCGGCTCCCTGATCAGCATGGGCTGGAGCCCGGAGAAAGGGCACATCCCGTACGACTGGGCCGGCTACAACGAGGCGATGCTGGTCGTCCTGCTGGCGATGGGCTCGCCCACCCACCCGGTCGGCGAGAACGCCTGGAGCACCTGGTGCGAGAGCCACCGTGCCGCCTGGGGTCGCTTCATGGGCTACGAGCACCTCGGCTTCGCGCCGCTGTTCGGGCACCAGTACTCGCATGTTTGGATCGACTTCCGCGACATCCAGGACGCGACCATGCGCCAGCGCGGCCTCGACTACTTCGAGAACTCGCGCCGAGCGGTCTACGCGCAGCGCGCCTACGCCATCGCCAACCCCAAGGGCTTCTACGAGTACGGCGCCAACGTCTGGGGCTTCACCGCCTGCGACGGCCCCGGCAAGATGGGCGAGTTCGACCGCGGCAACCGCTTCCGCTACTTCCTCGACTACTCGGCGCGCGGCGCCGGCCGCCACAGCACGATCGACGACGGCACCATCGCGCCGACGGCGGCGCTGTCGTCGCTGCCGTTCGCGCCGGAAATCGTCATCCCGGCGATCGTCGAGATGCACGCCCGCTACGGCAAGTTCATCTACTCGAAGTACGGCTTCGTGGACTCGTTCAATCGCAGCCTGATCGCGACCGACGCCAAGCTCTCCGACGGCCGCATCGACCCGGCCTTCGGCTGGATCGCCAACGACTGCATCGGCATCGACCAGGGGCCGATCCTGGCGATGATCGGCAACTACCGAAGCGAGCTGGTGTGGGACGACATGCGCAGCTGCGTGCCGCTGCGCCGCGGCCTCGAGCGCGCCGGGTTCAAGGGCGGCTGGCTGGACAATAGCGGCTGATCCTTTCCCCCGGCGGCGGCCCATGCGCCCGACATCTCCCGTGAGCACGACCCGCCGGCAAGCCCTGCAGCGACTGGCCGCGGGCGCGGCCGGCCTGGCCGGTGCCGGCTGCGGCCGCTCCGACGACCCGAAGGGGCCGCTGAACTTCTGGGCCATGGGCCGCGAGGCCGAGGTCGTGGCCGAGCTGCTGCCCGACTTCCACGCGCGCCACCCGGGCACCCGCGTGCACGTGCAGCAGCTGCCGTGGACCGCGGCGCACGAGAAGCTTCTGACGGCCTACGCCGGCGGCTCGCTGCCCGATCTCTGCCAGCTCGGCAACACCTGGCTGCCCGAGCTCGTCGCCCTCGACGCGCTGGAGCCGCTCGACGCGCGGGTGCAGGCTTCCGGCATCGATCGCGGCGACTACTTCGCCGGCATCCTCGACACCAACGTCATGCCGACGCCGGGCGGCGCCCGCCTGTTCGGCCTGCCCTGGTACGTCGACACGCGCCTGCTGTTCTATCGCACCGACCTGCTGCGCGCCGCGGGACACGCCGAGCCGCCGCAGAGCTGGGCCGAGTGGCTGGCGGCGATGCGGGCGGTGCGCGAGCGCGGCGGCCCGCGCAGCTTCGGCGCCCTGCTGCCGCTCAACGAGCCGGACCCGCTGTTCGCGCTGTCGCTGCAGCAGGGGCCGCTGCTCGCCGACGGCGACAGCCGCGGCGCGTTCGCGCAGGCGCCGTTCCGGCGTGCGCTCGCGTTCTACGCCGGCATCTTCCACGAGGGCCTGGCACCGGTGACGACGAATGCCGCCATCGCCAACGTCTGGGACGAGTTCGCGCGCGGCCTGTTCGCCTTCTACGTCAGCGGCCCCTGGAACATCGGCGAGTTCCGGCGCCGCCTGCCGAAGGAGCGCCAGGGCGACTGGGCGACGGCGCCGCTGCCCGGCCCCGACGGGCCCGGCGTCTCCACCGCCGGCGGCTCGAGCCTGGTCCTGTTCAAGGGTTCGCCGCGGGCCGAGGCGGCATGGCAGCTGATCGCCTACCTGGGCGAGACGGAGACGATGCAGCGCTTCCACGCCCTGACCGGCAACCTGCCGCCGCGGCGCAGCGCGTGGCGCTCGCCGGCCCTCGCCGCCGACCCGCCGTCGCAGGCCTTCGCGGCGCAGCTCGAGCGCGTGCGGGCGGCGCCGAAGATCCCGGAGTGGGAGCGCATCTTCCAGGAGATGCAGCTCGCGGCCGAGCGTGTGGTGCACCGCCGGCAAGGCATCGAGGCGGCAACGGTGCAGCTCGACGCCGCCGTCGACGCGCTGCTCGAGAAGCGCCGCTGGCTGCGGGCGCGGGCGATCGCAGCGGCGGGCGCCTCGGCCGGCGCAGCGGCACCGGCGCGATGAGGCGTTCCGGCGTCATCGGCTGGGCCTTGGCCGCGCCGGCGCTCGTCGTCATCGGCGTGTTCTTCGTCGCGCCGGTGCTCGCCGGCTTGGCCCTCAGCCTGACCGACTTCGACCTGTACGCGCTCGCCGACCTGTCGCAGCTGCGCTTCGTCGGCCTCGACAACTACGGCCGCCTGCTGCAGACGCCGCTCTTCTGGCAGGCCTTCGGCAACACGCTCTACTTCGTCGCCGTCGGCGTGCCGGTGTCGATCGGCCTGTCGCTCGGTGCGGCCCTCCTGCTCCATTCCCGCTTCGCGCGCTGGCCGGGGCTGTTCCGCACCGCCCTGTTCGCGCCGGTGGTCACGACCGTGGTGGCAGTGGCGGTGATCTGGCGCTACCTGCTGCACACGCGCTACGGCCTGATCAACCAGGCGCTCGCGGGGCTCGGCATCGACCCGGTCGACTGGCTCGGCGACCCGCACTGGTCGATGCCGGCGATCATCCTGTTCGCGGCCTGGAAGAACTTCGGCTACAACATGATCATCCTGCTTGCCGCCCTGCAGGCGGTGCCACGCGAGCTGTACGAATCGGCGCGCGTCGACGGGGCCGGGCCGGTGCGGCAGTTCGCCGACATGACCTTCCCGATGCTCCTGCCGACGCTCGTGATGGTCGGCATCCTGACCCTCGCCGGCTACTTCCAGCTGTTCGCCGAGCCCTACGTGATGACGCAGGGCGGGCCGCTGCGCAGCACGGTCAGCGTCCTCTACTTCATGTACGAGGAAGGCTTCCGCTGGTGGAACCTGGGCTTCGCCTCGTCGGTCGCCTTCGTGCTGTTCCTCGTCATCTTCGCCGCGAGCGCCTTGCTCTGGCGCTTCGACCGCGACCCGGCGGCCAGCCGCCGATGAACCCGCGCCTCGCCGTCTGGGTGGTCAACGGCCTGCTCGCCGGCCTCGCCGCCGCGAGCCTCTTCCCGCTGCTGTGGATGCTCTCCGTGTCGTTCATGCCGGCCGGCGCGTCGAGCACCCTGCCGACGCCGGTGCTGCCGGCCGAGGTCACGCTCGACAACTACCGGCAGCTGTTCGGCAGCGTCGGCATGGGCCGGCACCTGTTCAACAGCCTGGCCATCGCCACCCTCGCGACGCTGATCTCGGTGAGCTTCAACGTGATGGCCGGCTATGCCTTCGCGAAGCTGCGCTTCCGCGGCCGCGAGGCGCTCTTCCAGGCGATGCTGGCGGCGCTCGTGATCCCCGGCCAGGTGGCGATGCTGCCGCTCTTCCTGATGCTGAAGCCGCTCGGCCTCATCAACACCTACGGCGGCGCCGTCGTGCCGGCGATGGCCAGCATCTTCGGCATCTTCCTCGTGCGCCAGTTCGCGCGCGGCATCCCCGACGAGCTGCTCGAGGCGGCGCGCATCGACGGCGCCGGCGAGTTCCGCATCTTCCTGACCATCGTGGTGCCGCTGCT